>NZ_JAALEB010000130.1:0-9694 GCF_014145165.1 Dietzia sp. Cai40
CGTGCTCCGGCGCCGCCGGCGAGTCCCGCGACCAGCGCGCCCACGAGCAGGCCGCCGACGGCCCACCAGGTGCCCTCGGCGATCTCGTCCGGTGGCCCGGGCCGTCCTCGTGGACGGGGTCGGCCTTCCGGGGAACCCTGTCCATGTCGGGGCGATCGTCCGCAGGGAGCACCACCGCATCATCCGAGCCCCACGGAATGCCTTGACGAACCCCGCCGGACAGGCGAGGGTCGTCTTCGACCGCCGTGTAATGCCGGTTGCGAGAACAGGAGTGGGGGGCTGATGTCGAGCGAGGCCCTTCGCGGCTCCAAGCCCAAACCCGACCCCGGCCCCGGCTTCGCCGCATTCTCCCCGCGTCACCCGGCCTCGGGGGTCCCCCCGCGTGCACGAGTGATGGACATGCTCTCGGGACCTGACCGCCTGGTGGTGGTCCACGGCCCCCGGTTCTCGGGCAAGACCACCCTGCTGGCGCAGTGGCTGTCCGACGGCTCCTCATCCGGTGGATCCACGGTCGGGATCATCGACCCCGCCCCGGACCTCACCGGGGATCGCTACTGGCAGTCGGTCGTGACCTCACTCCGATCGGCGCAGGGCCCCGTCGGCCGCGCGGTCCCGGAGGCCGGGTCGGCCGGTGGTCCCGTCGAGCCGTCGGGTGATCCCTACCAGGAGGTGAGGGACCTGGTCCGATGCTGGCCCGGCCCCCTCACCGTGATTCTCGACGACCTCCACCTCTCCGGTGATCCGGAGGGGCACGTCCGCGATCTCCTCCTGCAGGCGCCACCGGACGGAATCCGTGTCCTCGCCACCACGCGCACCGCGATCCAATGGCACCGATCGCCCGGAATGCCCGCGGACAGTGTGCTCGTGACCCCGGCGGACCTCATGCTCACGGATACCGAGCTCGCCGCCGCGCTCGAGTTCGCGGGCGTCCGCACTCTCAACCGGATCCCGCTGGGGTCGCTCGCCGCCGAGACCGGACGGCTCGCCGGTCTCGTGGAAGCCGCCCTGACCGCGCTGTCGGGCAACGCCTCGACCCGAGGGGACCCGATCGACCGGATCCGCGCCGGGATCGACCGCGTCCTCCTCCGGGTCCTGGCCGGTGATCCCGCGCTGGCCGGCCGCCGCGAGGAGATCTTCCGGACAGCGGTGGCCACGCCGCTGACGCCGGCGGCTGCCACGGTCGCGATCGACGGGGTCGCCGAGGGGCCGGCCGTGAGGCCGGGCGCGATGGCCGACCGGCTCGCCGCGGTGGAACAGCTCGGCCTCGTCGTCCGGGATACCGAGGAATCCGAGCCCACCTGGGCCTACCCGGATCCGGTCAGGGCATCGATCCTCCGCCTGGCGGCGACCGAGATCCCGGAGGATCTCCGCGAGACCCGGCTCGCGCTGGCGAACCACTGGCTCCGGCACGGCGACCCGCACGCCGCGTTCGTCCTCGCGATCGACGCCGAGCACTGGGACCGCGTACGCGAGATCCTGCGCGAGCACTGGAAGACCCTCTACACGACGAACTTCCTGCAGATGGACGGGGATCTCAGGCGCATACCCGCCGACGTCCTGGAGAGCGAACCACTGTTCGGCACGTTGCGGAGGATGCACGGTCAGTTCTCCGCACCGAAGGACAGTCCGGCGCCGGCACCCGACATCGCGACGTCCTCCGACCAGTTGGACGAGTCGGACGATGCCGCGCGGTTGATGCGGATGCTCTCGCTGCGCATGGACGGCCGCTTCGAGGCGGCCGCATCGGAGCACAGCCGACTCAGCCGGATACCGGTCCCCGATGTCGAAACGTCGACCCGGACGGAACGGGACGGCCCCGCGTTCGTCTTCCTCCACCTGGGCCTGACCCTGCTCCTGGTCGGTCGGTTCGACGACGCCACACGGATGTTCCGCCGGGCCCACCGGCTCGGAACCGGCACCTTCATCGAGCGGGACGCGGCCGGCAAGCTCACCTTGACGCACGCCCTCCTGGGGCACCCGGCGGACGCCGGTACCTGGTGGGATGCAGAACGGCAGCACCCGCAACTGCCGCGCGACTCGGAGCTCGTGGTCCGGCCCGCCGGGATGATCGGGGCGGCGCTGTCCCGACTCGACCGCCTGGACACCGAGTCTGCCATCGGTCTGATCACCGACCTGGGAGCCCCGGCGGACCGCGAGGAGCTGTGGGGCCTCGCGCTCTACGTGTACGGCCAGATCGCCCTGAGCACCGGCACCGCCGCCGACGGGCTCAGGTACGTCGAACACCATATGGCGCGGTTCCCGGGGTTGTGTGGACATGGCGCGGTGGTGGGGCCACTGCTCGACGCGGTCCGTGCGGACCTCCACCTGGCGCTGGGTGGGTCGGACGCGGCCACCGAGCTGGTCGGTGCCTCGTCCCATCCGCTCACCGCGCCGGCCCGGGCCCGCATCAGGGTGTACGAGGGCGATCACGAGGGGGCGTTGGAGATCGTCAGGCGCCATCACGGGGATCTCCGCGTGACCCAGCGGGACTCCGTCGAGCTGTCCCTGGTCGGCGCCACCGCGTCGCTCGGACTCTCCGCGCGGGAGGAGGCGGTGCGGTACCTGGAGCGCGCCGTCACCACGTCCGCGCTCACCGGACTGGTCCGCCCGTTCACCACGCTGCCCCGCGAGACGATCGCGAAGTTGGCGAGGTTGGGCCCTGAACTCCCGGTGTCCGCCCACCGGACCGGCTCCGACGCCCCCTCGTCGCCGCATACGGCGACCGAGGTCACCGAGCGCGAGCACGCGATCCTCCGAAGTCTCGAGACCGGTGAGTCCATCTCCGCGATCGCCGACCGGCACTTCGTCAGCGTGAACACGGTCAAGTCGCAACTCCGGTCCGTGTACCGCAAGCTCGGCGCCCGGTCCCGGGGCGCAGCGGTCGAGGAGGCCCGGAGGCTCGGTCTGCTCTGAGCGCCCGACCGCGGCCATCCGCGAGAAGCAGGTTGCTCGTTCAACTCCGATTCCGGGCGGGGTCGGGGCGTGGAGAAGCCTTTGCAATCGGCTTCGAGCTGGCGATTCACGTGCCATTTCACCCAGGTGAATTGGCGTGCGCGGCGGCCGTATCGCGGCCTAGGTGAACTAGCGTTCACGAGATCGCAGTCGCCGCGACCCTAGGAGAGAAAGTGATCGGTACCCCGCCGAGCGTGATCGTCGACGAGAACGGAGCCAGACCGCCCCGGGTGGTGGACCCGGTGGGGACGCGGCTCGTCCTGCTCTCCGGTCTCTCCGTGTCATGACCGGGCGCGAGTGGGACGACTACGTCGAATGGTCCGGCCTGGACGAAGGGCGACTGGACGAGATCATGCGCGACCGCGGCCGCACCGTCGACCGCGGTTCGGGTGCCGGGCCGGATCCGGTCGCGCGGGCGCGATGGTTCCCCCGGAGGTGCCGGGTGTCAACGGCGGCGGGAGCCCGCCATCGCGGGGCCGGAGAACAACGCGATTCCTAGGACGAATCCGAAGTTGTACCAGTTGCCGTTGTTGCCCACCTCGTAGATGGTCACGGTGTCGGTGAACAGGGAGATGATGAAGGTCACCGGGAGGATGAGCCCGTGCCAGAGCCCCCACCAGAAACCGAGGCCCTCCGGGGAGACGTCGACGTTGGGTCCCGCGGCGCACGCGCCGAGGGTCAGGACGACGACGAGGAGGACACCGGCGGCGAGCCCCGCCCGTCCCCGGGTGGTCATCTCCGCCGCCCCCGCACGAAGTAGAGGGCGGGTCCGATGAAGTTGACCGCGATGATGGCAGCCCACCTGGCCTTGCTTCCACGCACCTGTTCGGCGGGCCGGAACGCCAGATCGGTCCACGCCGTGACCGCCAGCGACACCTGCACGGACATCAGTGTCAGGATCGTGGCCTTCTGACCATCGGACAGCTCGCTCCACGACTTCTTCCGCATGGGTCCTCCTGGGGTCGGTCCGGAAGTGGGGTTTCCTTAATCCTAGTGTCCGACGTGAGGGCGATGGCCGGGTTGCGGCCACGGGGCTGACGAGTCGAGGGCCTATTCGCGCGCGGGTTCCTCGGCGCCGGACTTCTCCTTCTCCCACTCCGCCCGGTCCCTCATCTCCCTGGGCCGGAAGTAGAACAATCCGGAAAGCACGGCCACGAGAAAGACCGCCAGCATCACGAAGAACAGCGGCCACACTCCGGTGAGGAAGATGATCGGCACGGCCATGGCCGTGATGAGTCCACCGCCGAAGAACGGCTCGAAGACCAGCTGCTTGTATCCGAACGCCTCGAAGGCGGGGCTCTCGGCCTGCGGGTCGACCACGCGCATCAGGATGAGGCCCGTCGCGGTGACGCCCATGGACTGTCCGAAGTCCCCGATGCCGCGCTCGAACCAGTAGCGACCGATGATCCGCGGGGCCAGCAGGAGGAAGACGGCGACGTTGAACACGATTCCCGCGACCGCGAGGATGACGAAGACGCCGATGTTCTCGCCGATGGCCTGCAGGGACAGTGTGGCGATGGCGGCGACGATGAGGAAGTCGAGCGCCCAGCCCTGGATCCGCAGCATGATCTGGGCGTCGATCACGTGGGCGAACCCGGCCTTGGTGGCGACGTACTGCACGATCACGCCGCCGAGGAGGGCGATGGGGAAGAGGGGGACGTAGGCGAAGATCTCCAACGGGGTGTTCTCGTCGAGCATGACCGACGCGTAGGTCGCCTGCTCGATCCAGCGCAGACCCTCCAGGATCGCGAGCCCCACGAGGATCGCCACCGTGACGATCGCGATGTGCAGCGAGAGCGGCTCGACGGAGGACGGGCGGGAGGTCATCTTGCCGGCGGAGTAGTACTCGTCCTCGCGGAAGAGGCCCTTCTGCTCCTCGATGGACATCTTGGCGCTCCCGGTGATGATCTCCGTCTTCCCGGTGCGCACGGCCCAGTTGATCAACGCGATGCCGATCACGATCCCGCCCACGATGCCCACGGTGGCCAATCCGACGGCGAGGTCGGCGCCCTCGCCGAAGCCCAGCTCGTCGAAGACCGGGCGCATGCCGGCGGCGGTGCCGTGGCCGCCCTCGAACCCGATCTCGATGAGCGCGCCGGTCATCGGCGCGGCCGCCAGGGTCGGCACCAGGATGAGGGCCGCGAGGAGCAGACCCACGACGTACTGCCCGGAGGCGAGGGACACGCCGAGCGAGAGCTGGGGGCCCACCAGCTTCACGGCCCGCTTCGCGGTCGGCAGCTTCTGTCCGAGGAACATGGTGGCGAAGATGACGCTGATGAGGAGCCCCGGCAACGAGGACCACACCTCGACCATCGGCTCGGTGAACAGGCCGTTCTCTCCCCACGGCCCCCCGAACCGGCCCAGCACCTCTGGTCCCAACAGGAGCAGCAGGGCCCCGGCGACGATCGAGCTGGGCAGGAACAGTGACTGGACTATCCCCACCTTGACGCGGATGATCTTCCCGATCAGCAGCGCCAACCCGAGTATGAGTAGCGCGAAGCCCACCGCATTGGCCGTCATGGTGCAACCTCGGTTCCGGTCGGTGACGCATGGCGTGGACGTCGACTCGTCGCTCTACATCTGCCGATCGACGGGTCGAGTCCCCGATTGTCTGGAATGTACGCCCTGTTCTCGCCGGAGAGAACCTGATCGGCTGATCGGTAACCGTGCCGTCACTTCGTCCGCCGTGGGCGCCGCGGATCGGTCATCATCGAACGGTGACGGAAAAACGGTGGGCGGAACTGACGGAATGGCCGTTGATCGGGGCAGCCCTGGCCTTCCTCATCGCCTACGCGGTCTCGGTCCTGGTGAACCCGGTCGGCGCGGGGGGCGTTGCCACCGAGGTCGTGATCGTGGGGACCTGGGTTCTCTTCGCGGTGGACTTCGTGGTGCGCCTGGTGTTGGCGAAGCCACGGGGCCGGTGGCTGTTCACGCACTGGTACGAGGTGGTGGTGATCGCGCTGCCGATGCTCCGGCCACTGCGCCTTCTCCGCCTGGTGATGCTGCTGAGCGTCATGCACCGCTCGGCGGGGACGGCCGTGCGCGGCCAGGTCATCGCATACGCCGCGGGGTCGACGTCGGTCCTGCTCGTCGTGTCGTCCCTGGCGATGCTGGACGCCGAGCGCGGGGCGCCGGGCTCATCGATCGAGACCTACGGTGAGGCGCTGTGGTGGTCGGTGGTCACGGTCACCACCGTCGGGTACGGCGATATCGCACCGGTGACCCCGATGGGCCGGGTGATCGCGGCTGGTCTGATGCTCGCGGGGATCGCCCTGCTGGGTGTCGTCACGGCCACTCTCGCCTCGTGGATCGTGGACCGGGTCAGCGAGGTGGACGAGGCCAACCAGGCGGCCACGCAAGCTCAGGTCAGCCGGCTGTCGGCGGACATCGCGGCATTGCGCGCGGATCTCGGGCGTCTCGGTGCCGACGCGGAGAACCTACGCGGCCGGCCGGGGCACCCCGCGACGGAGACGTACCGTTGACGGCATGACTTCCCAGGAGCGGCCCGGCGTACGGCTCACCGATGGCTTCGCCCGCGACTTCCCCGATCTCGGGGTGCAATGGAAGGCGGCCGAGGCGCCGACGCCGCGCCTGCTCGCCCTCAACGAGCCGCTGGCCGCCGAGCTGGGCATCGACCCGGCCTACCTCCGGGGAGACGAGGGCCTGGGCCTGCTGACCGGAACCCACGTCCCCTCCGGCGCCACCCCGGTCGCGCAGGCGTACGCGGGACACCAGTTCGGTGGCTACTCCCCGCGACTGGGCGACGGACGGGCCCTGTTGATGGGCGAGCTACCGGACGGTCGCGACCTGCACCTCAAGGGCTCCGGCCGCACGCCGTTCGCCCGTGGTGGCGACGGTCTGGCAGCGGTCGGGCCGATGCTCCGGGAGTACCTCATCAGCGAGGCCATGCACGCTCTGGGTGTGCCCACCACGCGGGCGCTGGCGGTGGTCGGAACCGGGGCGGCCGTGTACCGCGAGCAACCGTTGCCGGGCGCCGTGCTCGCCCGTGTGGCGGCCAGCCACCTGCGGGTGGGCACCTTCCAGTTCGCCCGCTCCACCGGCGACGTCGAGCTGGTGCGCAGACTCGCCGACCACGCCATCGCGCGCCACTACCCGCAGGCGGCCGACGCGGAGAACCCGTACCTCGCGCTGTTCGCCGCCGTCCTCGACGCCCAGGCCTCCCTGGTGGCGCAGTGGATGCTGCTGGGGTTCATCCACGGGGTCATGAACACGGACAACACCACGATCTCCGGCGAGACCATCGACTACGGCCCGTGTGCGTTCATGGAGCAGTTCGACCCCGCCACGGTGTTCAGCTCGATCGACACCCAGGGCCGTTACGCCTACGGCAACCAGCCGCCCATCCTGCAGTGGAACCTGGCGAGGTTCGCCGAGACCCTGATCCCGTTGGTCGACGACGACGAGAACGCGGCCGTCGAGGCGCTGACAGCCTCACTGGGGACGTTCCCCGCCCGCTACCAGGAGGCCTGGACCGCGGGGATGCGCACCAAGCTGGGACTTCCCGCTGCGCTGGGCCGACCGGGCGGTTCGGGCGAGGCGGCCGGGTCGGGCGACGACGCCGGGTCGGAGGCGGCCGAGCCGCTACTGGAGGAACTCTCGCGGCTGCTCACCGCGACCCGCGTCGACTACACGTCGTTCTTCCGCGCGCTCATCCCGGCCGCGGCGGGCGACACCTCGCCGGTACGCGGGCTGGTGGGGGAACTGGCCGACGGGTGGCTGGCGAGGTGGCGTGCTCTGGGTCCCTCGGTCGAGGTGATGGAGACCGCCAATCCCGTGTACATCCCGCGTAACCACCTGGTGGAGGAGGCCCTGGACGCGGCCACGGCGGGAGACCTCGGGCCGTTCACCGAACTCCTCGTCGTCGTCACCGATCCCTACACCGAACGTCCCGGACTGGAGCGGTACGCCAGTCCGGCCCCGCCCGACGCCTCCCCCCACGTCACGTTCTGCGGCACCTAGGGGAGACGTCCGGGGGCCGCCCCGCCGCCGGCATGTGAGTGCGCTGGAGGTCGTGGCCGGTCCGGCCGCGGAGTATCCCGGCCCGGGACCACGCCAGGGGTGTCCGGGACGACGCCCGGGCTGGTCGGAGAGTCGGCGACCGACCGGCCGCCGCTGCCGGACTTCGACGTGAGCAGGACCGCCACGATCCCCAGCCCCATCGCGATGACCTGTGGTGCCCCGATACGGTCCCCGAGCATCGCCCACGCCCAGATCGCCGATACCGGAGGGGTGAGGTAGAGCAGCATGCTCGTGCGCGTGGCGCCGAGGGTGCGCAGGGCGAGGATGTACGCCCCGTAACCCCCGAGCCCGGCCGGGACCACCAGCCACGCGAGCGAACCCGCCAACCGGGCCGTCGGGTCGATCGCGATGCCGGTGGTGAGGACCGCGACGGTGACGAAGACGATCGCCGCAGTGCACACCTGGACCGTCAGGGCGGTCACCAGGTGAACCCGTGGCGCCCAGCGTCGCTCGAGCAGCGCCGAGCAGGTCAGGCCCAGCAGGCTGATCATCGGTAGGGCCATCGCCGGGCCCAGATCACCGACCCCGCCCACGCAGAGCGCGACCGCGCCGAGTCCGAGGGCGAGCGAGTGCCGACTAGTGAGGTGAACGGGGCCGGGAAGGGCGTTGGTCGCCAACACGAGGTATCAATGAAAACTTATTGACATGACTACATAGCTGTCCTACGTTCAGCGGACAGGCATGTACCGCGTCAGGCCGACCCCCTGGATCGCGGACCGCCAGAGGGGTGGCCATCATGAGGATTCTCATCGCCGACGGCGAGGGGGCGTATCGCCGGTCCTCCGGGGTGATGGACGCCTTCGTCGACGACCTCACCTTCCGCCTCGGCGCCCGCGCCGCGGTCCGGGTGCAGTGGCCGGAGCCCGAACAGACCCGCCTCCACCGTCCGCGGAGCTGGGACGCCGCCTCGGCCGCCGGTGTGGCGGACCTGGCCCGGCTCGTGGGTCTCCACCCGTCCGACGGGATCGTCCTCCTGGGGTGTTGCTGCGGGTGCCGCGTGATCCACGACTGGCTGGACGCCCACCCCGAGCAACTTGACCGGGTGCTCGCCGTCGGCCTGCTCTCGGACCCGTTGCGTCCCCGCGACCGGTGGCTGCCGGGCACCGGCGACCCGGGCGGCCAGGGGGTGGCGGGCAGGCGCGTGGGCCCGGTTCCGGACCGGACGTTCTGGGTCTCCGTTCCCGGCGACCCGCTGAGCGGCATCGAGAGGGACAGCCTCCTCCGGGCGGCGGTCCGTGACTCCCCGCTGACCCCGGATCAGGTGTACCGCGGGGTGCTCGAGGACCTCCCGGAGTCCCGCACCCAGCTCGCCATGCGACTACACGTGCTGCAGCACCCGGCCGAGTGGCCCATGGTGTTCGGTCGCCGACTGGACGAGGCCCGCGCAGCGCTGCTCAGGTACCAGGACCGCGCGTACACCGCGCAGTACTCCGAACCCGGACCCGACGGCAGGTCTCCGATGGAGATCCTCGGCGACCGGATCGTCGACGAGGTGCGCGCCCGGCACGACCCGCCTCAGGACCTGCCGAGGCGGTTGGCGTCCTGACGGGGCGGCGTCGCCCGGCGGACCCGGAGCCAGTTGACGACGGCCACCACCAGCACCACGGCTGAGGCCACGGCGGCGGTCCAGACCAGCGCCCCGGACTCGAAACGGCCCTCGGTGCGCCCCACGGCGACCCACGCCAGTCCCCACGCGGTCGCC
>NZ_JAALEB010000131.1:0-1845 GCF_014145165.1 Dietzia sp. Cai40
TCGTCGTTGTCGGAGGGGCCTCCATTGGCCTGCTCCATGGAGGTGGCCAGGTCCGACCACTCGACAAGCTTGTGGCGCTGCTCGTAGGGGAAGTCCAGCAAGGTCGCCAGCATGCGCGCGGTGAGCTCGATCGACACCGTCCTCACCCAGTCGAAAGGCTCGTTGACGGGCAGGTTGTCCAGGACGTCCCTGACGCGCTCCCGGATGAGGCCCTCCATCTCGCGCAGGTTCTTGGGAGCCACCACGCCTTGGACGGCGCGCCGTTGAACGTCGTGCCTGGGCGGATCCATGGCGATGAACATGGCGATGTCCATGAACCGCGGCGGCGCCCCGATGACGATCAGGGGCTCGGCGGAGAAGGCCTCGTGGTTCTTGTCCACAGCGATGATGTCGGCGTGCCGCGTCACCGACCAGAACGGCCCGAACGGACTGTTGGGCTGGTAGTGCACCGGGGCCTCGTTACGCAGGCGCTCGAAGTAGGGGGCCCACTGCCCCTGTCGGTACAGGAAGGGGTTGCTGAGGTCGATGTCTTCGAGCGCGAGTTCTTCGACCGGCGGGATCGGGCGTTCGACGAACATCTTCTGCCCGTTCGTGCCCGTCAACCAACGTCGGCTCTTGTCGTAGAGGTGCGCGGCCTGGACCTGGCGATCCAGGGGTATGGCGGCGTCGACCTTCGTCTTCACTGCGTCAGGGATCTTCATCTCGTCAACACCTCCTGTTACATCTGGAATTCAGGCAACTGCACGGTCAAGCCGTCCCATGACCGGGAGACCTGGACTTGGCACGACAGCCGCGACGTCGGCTCTCGCTCGGGGTTCATCGACAGCATCTCCTCCTCCTCCGGGCCGGAGGGGCCGACCTTGGCGGCCCAGGCGGAATCGACGATCACGTGGCAGGTGCCGCATGCGGCCTCTCCGCCGCAGTCACCATCGATGCCCGGAATGGCGTTGTTCGTGGCGACCTGCATCAGCGAGCAGCCCTCCTCGATGGGCGCCTCGTGCTTCTCCCCGTCGTATGACACGAAGGTAACGACTGTCATCTACAACTCCCTCACTATTGACTACGTCATCGACATTTTCTCCAGTATTGTCGTTGATATCGGCGATGACCATGTTGAATCGTGTCATCCTGCTGTGAGATCGGGTCACGTGAGGAGCGCTGTGCAGAGAAGCGAGCCGGGCGTCCCAGCGCTTGCCTTCGCGCAGCTGCTGGCCAGTCCGGCGATCGATCCGGACAGTGCCGAGCAGTTCCGTGCCATCATGGCGCGCGAGGGAACCGGGGAACTGTCTCTGATCCGGACCCAGGAGCAGGCACCGCTGCGGTGGTTTCGCGAGGTCTACCCGGACCTCGATGCCGAGCAGGCAACGAAGCTGGGGATCGCCTGCGCGGAACAGGCCCAGCTCACGTCCTTCGGGCCGTTGAGCGTGCCGCTGGTCAGCGCAGGAACCGTCGCCCAGGTCGTTCAGCTGTTGACCTATCTTCCCGTGATCACCGAGGCCGTCACCACCCAGTCCGATCCCCAGCGCGACGACCTGACGATCCGGCTCACCGGGAACGCGGCAGACCCCGACCTGGACTGTCTCGCCGTCACCTACTGCGGACTCGCCCTCATGCGGTTGGTCGACCGACTGGTCGACGACGCGTCGGAGGTGACCATGCATAGTCGCTGGCCGGAGCCAAGCAGCGGGGCTCGAGAAGCCTGGCCGGGGGCGCGGCTCATCTTCAACGCCCCCCTGTCCTATGTGCACATCCCTGAACGGACGCTACACGCGGCCTGCCGCTTCCCCGACCCAGTCGCCTACGACGTCGCCGTCACCAGCCTCCAGCAGGCGCTCGAACGTCAGG
>NZ_JAALEB010000132.1:0-2107 GCF_014145165.1 Dietzia sp. Cai40
CTTGGCGGCCATCGCCGCGGAGTCGGCGGTGGCGGACATGTCGGCGAAGCCCTGGATGCCCTCGGTGGACAGGTCGTCGAACCCGCCGGCCACCACGAACTCGGCCTTACCGGCGCGGATCTTGTCGAAACCCTCCTCGACGCTCACCGCGGTGGTGGCACAGGCCGCCACCGGGTGGACCATCGAGCCGTAGCCGCCGACGTAGGACTGCATGACGTGGGCGGCCACCACGTTGGGCAGCGCCTCCTGCAGCGTGTCGTTGGCGCGGCTGCGGCCCAGGATCCCGTCGATGTAGAGCGAGCGCATGCTCGTCATGCCGCCCATGCCGGTGCCCTGCGTGTTGGCGACATCGGCCGGGTGCACGTGGGCCAGCAGCTCCGCCGGGGTGAAGCCCGAGGAGATGAAGGCGTCCACGGTGGCCACCAGGTTCCACGCCGCCACCCGGTCGATACCGGAGACCATGTCGGCGGGGATTCCCCATGCGGTCGGGTCGAAGCCGGTGGGGATCTGGCCACCCACGATGCGGGTGAGCGTGGTGCGGCGGGGGACGCGGATCTCGGTGCCCGCCTTGCGGGTGACCGTCCACTCGCCGTCCTCGCTGCGGGTGACGACGGTGTTCTCCGGATCGTCCTCCTGGTACGCGCGGGCCTGGCCCTCGTCGTCCACGACGAAGGACAGGTCCTCCGGCAGGAACACCGAGGTCAGCTGCGGCGAGGCGCCCGCGAACATCTCCGCGCGCGAATCGTCGGCGTAGGTACGCACGCCCACCCGGGCGAGCACCTCGTCGTGGAAACGCTCGGCGATGTCCGCCTCGTCGATCGGGTCACCGGACCCGGTGACGGTCCAGCCGGCGCGCGGCGAGTCCTCCCAGGTGATGAGCCCGGTCGACCAGGCCAGCTCGACCACGCCGGCGGCGCTGAGGTCGCCGGTGGTCTCCACCTCGAAGCGGGTGCGGGCGCTGCCGTAGGGCCCGACCTCGCCGGAGCCCACGATCACGACCATGTCCTCGAGGTCCTGGGTGACCTGGCCCCACTCGGGGCGCTCGTCGGCGGTGACGGTCTGCAGCGACGGCAGGGCCGCGAGGGTCCCGTCGGCGTCCTCGGTCGAGGCCTCGGTCACCGGGGCCGGACGGTCCGCGGCGAGCGCGGCCATGTCCAGGTCGGCGGTGCCGAGACCCCCGGTGAGGTCGACGGTGAGGGGCGCCTCGCCGGCGGACCGACGGACGTCCGGGGTGCACGAGTCCAGCAGCTCGGCGGCGATCCCCGCGGTGGACCAGGTGGACACGCCCGCGGCCTCCACGGCGTCGACGAGCGGATCGTTGTGGCCCATCAGCCCGGTGCCCCGGACCCAGCCGATGATCGCGTGGACGAACGTCACGCGCTCGGACCAGGACTTCTCCGAGCCCCACTTGGCGATCATGGCGTCGAGCGCGGCCTTGGCCTCGCCGTAGGCGCCGTCGCCACCGAAGATCCCGCGGTTGGGCGAGCCCGGCAGCACCACGTGCAGACGGGAGTCGACGTCGGTGTCGGCGCCGATCGCGCCGAGCCCGGCGACGAGCTTCTCCACGCCCCACAACAGGACGCGCATCTCGGTCTCGGCCCGCGGGCCGGCGTCGGCCATCGAACCCTGGACACGCGGGGCGGCGAACGGGAAGAGCAGCGTCGGCGTGAGCGGCGCCTTGAGGACGGTGGTCTGGCCACCGGCCGACTCGGCGTGCTCGGATCCGACCCACTCGACCAGCGCGTCGACGTCCGAGTACGACGTGAGGTTGGCCGGCAGCACCCACAGCGCCGCGCCACCGCGGGCGTGGGAGCGGTAGAGGTCCTTGAAGAAGGCCAGCTTGGACTGGTCCAGGTTCGAGGTGGTGGCCACCACGGTGGCCCCTCCCGCCAGGAGCTTTCCGGTGACGGCGGCGGCGATGGAGCCCTTGCCGGCACCGGTGACGACGGCGACGTCGCCCGCGTACTGGCCGACGAACTCCTCGGAGGCCGCCTCCGCGATCTCCCGGTAGGTGACCGCGAGGGCGTCCCGCCGGGCTCCGGCGGCCCGCTCGGCCCACCAGCGGGCCTGCTCGGCCACGATGTCGCCGGCACCGCGGAAGGCCTCC
>NZ_JAALEB010000133.1:0-4055 GCF_014145165.1 Dietzia sp. Cai40
CCCCGCCGGGATCCCCCGCCCCGGTCGTCACGACGCTCACCGCGACGGTCGTCGTCCCGACCCCCGCGGTCGCCACCGCGGGGACGGCCACCACGGTCGTCCCTGCCCGCGGACGGGCGACCGGCGGGCGGACCGGAGTCCGGTCGGATGTCGATCTCCGAACCGGCGACCCGGATCCCGCGCATCGATTCGATCTGATCCCGGGACAGACCCGCCGGGAGTTCGACGATCGAGTGATCGAAACGGATCGAGATACGTCCGATGTCGCCGCCACTGAGTCCGGCCTCATTGGCCAGGGCGCCCATGATGGATCCCGGCTTGACGTTGTTCCGCTTGCCCACAGCAATCCGGTACTGGGCCATGTCCTTGCCCGTGCGCGAGGGACGGGGGCCGTCCGAGAAGTCGCGGCCCGGCCGCTCGCGCCGGTCATCCCGCCGGGTGTCACGCGGGTTGTCCTGCCGTTCACGTCGCGCGGGACGCTCCGGCTCTCGCATGAGGAAGTCGGCGGAATTGCGGGACTGCGTGGCGAGTGCGGCGGCGATGTCGGCCATCGAGACGGAGTGCTCGTTGGCGTACTCCTCCACCAGCCGGCGGAACATCGCCAGGTTCGGATCATCGAGGCTCTCGGTGATCGACTGCCCGAACTTCGCCATCCGCATCTCGTTGACATCATCCACGCTCGGGAGCTGGATCTCTGTCAGCGGCTGACGCGTGGCCCGCTCGATCTGGGAGAGCATGCGACGCTCCCGCGGGGTGACGAACAGCAGCGCCTGCCCGCTGCGGCCGGCGCGGCCCGTACGGCCGATCCGGTGCACGTACGACTCGGTGTCGTGCGGGATGTCGTAGTTGACCACGTGGCTGATACGGGGCACGTCCAGACCACGGGCGGCGACGTCCGTGGCCACGAGGATGTCGGTACGGCCGTCCTTGAGCGCCTCGATCGTCCGCTCGCGGAGATTCTGCGGGATGTCGCCGTTGATCGGCGCAGCAGAGAACCCGCGCGCCCGAAGCTTCTCCGCGAGCTCCTCCGTGGCCGACTTGGTCCGGACGAACAGGATCATCGCGTCGAAATCCTCGACCTCGAAGATCCTCGTCAGGGCGTCGAGTTTGTCCCGGTGATTGACCAGGACGTAGCGCTGATGGATGTTCGGGGCGGTGGAGGTCTTGGAGGCGACCTTCACCTCCGCCGGGTCGGTGAGGTACTTCTGCGAGATGCGCCGGATGGCGGAGGGCATGGTCGCCGAGAACAGGGCGACCTGCGTGGTCTCCGGGGTGTCGGAGAGGATCCGCTCGACGTCCTCCTGGAAGCCCATCGCCAGCATCTCGTCGGCCTCGTCGAGGACGAGATGGCGCAGACCCGACAGATCGAGCGTGCCCTTCTTGAGGTGGTCGATCACGCGGCCGGGCGTACCGACGATGATCTGCGCACCCCGCCGCAGACCGGACAGCTGGATCCCGTAGGCCTGACCGCCATAGATCGGGAGCACGTTGACCTGCGGCATGTTAGCGGAGTAAGTGATGCACGCCTCGGCGACCTGGAGCGCGAGCTCACGGGTGGGCGCCAGAACGAGCGCCTGCGGGCTCTTCACCGCCGGGTCGATGAGTGAGAGGATCGGCAGGGCGAAGGCCGCGGTCTTGCCGGTGCCCGTCTGTGCCAGCCCCACGACATCACGGCCCGCCATCACCATCGGGATGATGGCGGCCTGGATCGCGGAGGGGACCTCGTACCCCACGTCCTTGACCGCCTGGGCGACGGCCGGGGCCAGCCCCATGTCGGCGAACGTGATCGCGTCACCGTCGCCGGCGTCGGCGTCGGGCGCGCGGTCCACCGACTCGCCCCTGCGGGGCGTGCGCTGGTCCGCCTGCTCCACAGCGGGCGCCTCAGGGACCGGTGTCTCCTCGGCGGACGCCTCAGGGACCGGTGTCTCCTCGGCGGGCGACTCCTGCTCCGACGCCTCCTCCGCGGGGACCTCCGGGGCCGACGCGTCCTCGGCGGGCGCCTCTGCGGCGGCCTCGGCCTCGGGTGGGACGCGGTCGTCCGCCGTCTCGGCGGTGGGGTCGGTGGTCTCTGGGGTGCTGGCGGCGGTCTCGACCTCGTCGCCGGCGGTGGCGGTACGGTCCTCGTTGTCGTTGCTCATGAGGTGACTCATGCTACGGCGTCGGAGGCCCCGTTCGCGACACGGCGGCGCAGGTCACTCCCCCGTGGTTCCCCGGACCAGGTGCTCGTGGGTCTCTCTGGCGACGAGCCACGGGACGACCGCGGCCAGCAGCAGACCTCCGGAGAGTGCGAATCCGGCGGTGTAGCCGAACAGGTCCACGACGAGACCCACCAGCACCGGGCCGAGGATCGCACCGGAGTCGCTGGCCATCTGGAAGGTCGCGAGCACCTTCCCGCCCGCGCGATCCGCTCCGATCACGTCCGCGACCGAGGCCTGTTGTGCCGGGTTGAGCACCCCCGCCCCCATGCCCGCCACCACCGAGGCGGCCACGAGGAGCGGAACGGTATCGCACCAGCCCAGCACGAGTGTGGACACCCCGGACACCAGGAGGCCACCGATCACCAGCGGCCGTCGTCCGTACCGGTCGGACAACCACCCGGCCACCGAGATGACGGCGGCGGTGCCCACCGCGAAGGAGGCGAGCGCGGTGCCGGCGATCCCCGCACCGGCGTCGAAGTTCGCGGCGGCGAAGAGCGGGACGATGGCCACCCGTACGCCGAAGGAACTCCATCCGTTGACGAAACTCGACACGAGCGCGGCGCGGTACCCGCTGTGGCGGAGTGCCTCGCGCACCGGCAGCGCCTCCTGCTCCTCCGTCCCGTCGTCCGCCGAGGGCCGGCGGCCTCCCCGGAGGAACACCGCCACCACTCCGGTCGCGACGAGCAGGGTGAAGGAGTAGACGAAGAACGGCACCCGCATCCCGAAGCCGGCGAGCAACCCGCCGAGGACCGGCCCGCCAATGTTGCCGATGAGGAAGGCGGTGGCGTAGAGCCCGGCGATCCGTCCTCTGGCTCCGGGTGGCGAGAGGCGGGTGAGCAACGCCATCGCCGAGATGGTGAACATCGTCGACCCGAGTCCACCGAGTCCCCGGAACACCAGCAGCTGCCAGTAGGTCTGGGCGACGCCCGTGGCCAGGGTCGACACCACCACGATGAGCAGGCCCGACATGTAGACCCAGCGTTCGCCCAGACGGTCCACGAGGAACCCGCCGGCGGGAGCGAACACCAGGCGGAAGAACGCGAACGCGCTCACGACCACCGACGCGGCGGTCACGGAGACGTCGAAGCTCCGGGCGTACTGCGGGAGGACGGGTGCGACGAGACCGTAGCCGATCGCGACGGCGAAGGCCGCCGCGACCAGTACCCACACATCGGCGGGTAGCGGTGTTCGCGGCTGCGCGGTCCGGCTACCCGAGAACGGGCCCCTCACGCCGACCGGAGCACACGGGCCAGGACATCGGCGCCGAAGTGGAGCGCGTCGACGGGGACCCTCTCGTCGACGGCGTGGAAGTGGCCGAAGACGTCGAACTCGTCCGGCACCCGCAGCGGGACGAAGCCGTAGCCGTGGATCCCCAGCGGAGCGAGGTGTTTGTTGTCCGTGCTCGCCGGCAGCAGGTACGGCACGACCAGGGAGCCGGGGTCCGCCTCGCGGACCGCCTCCCGGATGACCGAGACCAGCGGGTCGTCGGCGGGCGCGGCGATCGGCGGTTGCCAGATCCAGTCGACCGCCACGTCGGGTCCGAGCTCGTCCTCGATCTCCGCGCGGAAGGTCTCCTCGCCACCGGGCAGGACGCGGCAGTCGATCTCGGCGAACGCCTCGGAGGGGATGACGTTGGTCTTGTACCCGGCCGACAGGACGGTCGGCGAGGCGGTGTGGGAGAGCGACGCCTCCACCAGTGGGCCGAAGTGCCCGAGCACGTCGAGGTGCGCGGGCAGGTCCGCGACGTCACCGCTCGACCCGGCGAGCTCCCCGACCGCCGCGGCGAGGGCGGTGTTGGCCTCCGTGGGCGCGACGGGGAAGTGCCGGCTCGCGACCCGGTGGACGGCACCCGCGATC
>NZ_JAALEB010000134.1:0-3905 GCF_014145165.1 Dietzia sp. Cai40
GGCGGCGCTCATGTCCGCGGTCCAGCCGTAGCGCAGCCGGTCCCATTCCACCCCCGCCGACTTCCACCGCCCGCCCCTGCCCGGGACCACGATGCGCGCCCGGAGCCGGTTGCCCAACCCGGGCCGCAACCCACCGGTCCAGCCGTCGTCCACGGTCTCGTCCGCCACCACCGACAGCTGCAGTCCATAGACCTCGGACTCCCGCGGTCGGGCCTGCTGCGCCGTGCCGTGCATCATCTCTTCGACCCGCCGCCGCCATTCAGGTACCGGTTCCCCGCCGCCTACCCCGCTGTGTGCGCCGCCGTCCGGATCCACGCCGGCGAACAACATGAGCGCCGCGGCGTGCTTGCACCGCATCGCCACCGGGCACGTGCACGTGCTGAGCTTCGGCCGGGACCAACCGCTCGCATCGGGATGCCCGAAGGCGACCTCGGTCCGATACCGGCGCCCGCCGCTGCCCGTGACCAGTGCGGACAGCGTCCGCGAACCGGGGTTGTAGCTCACGTCGCCGATTGCGTCCGGGTTCACATAAGGGCGCGCACGTGCCAGGGCCGCCGTCCCGACGAACCGCTCGACCTCGGACTCGGGGACCCTCACGCTCGACCGCACGCACCCAGAGTAGGGGCGACCCACGACATCGCGGCGGGCGAGTTGGGCCGCACCATTGACCCGGTCCCCGCCGCGACCTAACATGAAACCAAATGGTTTCATATCACACACGCGGGGTGGATCTCAGTGACGACGACGTGGATCGGTTGTTCCGGGCGCTGGCCGACGCCACACGCCGGGACATCGTCCGTCGCACGCTCACCGACGAGTGCTCCATCTCCGACCTCGCCCATCACTACGACATGTCGTTCGCGGCGGTCCGCAAGCACGTCAACGTCCTCGAGGAGGCCGGACTCGTGACCGACGACCGCCACGGACGCGAACGCCGGATCCGGGGCAACCCCGAGGCGATCCGCAGGGCCCAGACCCTGTTGGACGGCTTCGAGCGCCTCTGGCGGGGGCGCATCGACAGGCTCGACGCCCTGCTCGCCGACGACTGACCACAAGCACAATGTACGACCACCACCGAGGGAGAAGGATCCGATCATGCCAGTGACATCCGTAGACAAGGACCTCGAGGAGCTGACGATGACCATCGTCGCCGACTTCCCCGTGACGGTCCGCCGGCTCTGGGACGCGTACGTGGACCCGCGCCAGCTCGAGAGGTTCTGGGGACCGCCGGAGTGGCCGGCGACCTTCACCCGTCACGACATCTACCCGGGCGGCCGGTCCGAGTACTACATGACCGGGCCGGACGGAGCCCGCAGCGGCGGCTACTGGGAGTACCTGTCCGTGATCGAGGGGGGCTCGTTCGAGATCCTGGACGGTTTCACCGACGAGGACGGCCGCCCCAACCCCGAGATGCCGACGATGCGCGCGGTGTTCTCCTTCGAGGAGACCGACAGCGGCGCCCGCCTGACCACCACCACGTACTTCACCAGCCTCGACCAACTCGAGCAGCTGCTCGAGCTGGGCATGGAGGAGGGCACCCGCTCCGCGATGGCGCAGATCGACGACGTCCTGGCAGACCTGCGCTCCTTCGCCGCCGACCGCGCGACCGCAGCGCAGCTCCTCAGCGACACGCAGGTGCGCTTCACCCGGATCCTGCGGGGCACACCCCAGCAGGTCTGGGACGCACACCACGAGCCGGAACTGCTGAACCGGTGGTTCCACGGCCCCGACGGCTGGGCCCTGGTCGGCTGCCGGGTCGCCTCAGCGCCCGGCGAGACCACCCGCTTCGAGTGGGCCCCCGACGCCGGGGTCGAGGGCGAGGCGTTCGCGCTCGTCGGAGAGCTCATCGAGACCGACCCTCCGCACCGCGAGGTCTTCACCGAGACGATGGAGGGGGCCGACGCGCCACCGACGCGCAACGAGCAGACCCTCACAGCCGTCGGGGACGGGACCCTGATGACGCTCGTCATCACCTACGACAGCGCCGAGCTCCGCGACATGATCCTCGGCACCGGCATGGTCGACGGGATGGAGGCCGGGTACCGGCGGCTCGAGTCGGAGGTCCTGGCCCACGCCTGAGACGTCACCGGGCGCCCTCCCCGCGCCACGACACCAGCGCACACCGAGAGGACCCACATGCGCACGCTCATCATCACCGCCTTCATGTCGCTCGACGGGGTCATGGAGGCACCCGGCGGCGAGGAGGGCTACCGCAACGCCGGCTGGACCTACCGGGACATCCCCTTCGACGAGGCCGCCTACGAGATCAAGGGACGCGAGCAGGACGAGGCCACCGCCCTCCTACTGGGTCGCCGCAGCTACGAGGCGTTCTCCCCGGTCTGGCCGGAGATGACGGAGGACTTCGCCAGGTACAACGGACTACCGAAGTACGTGGTGTCCACCACCCTGACCGCCGACGACCTCGTGGACAACTGGGGACCGACGACCATCCTGCGTTCGGTCGAGGACGTGGCGCGGCTCAAGGAGACCGACGGCGGCCCGATCCTCGTCCACGGCAGCGCGACCCTCGGCCACTCCCTGTCCGAGGCGGGCCTGGTCGACCGGTACCACCTCCTGGTCTTCCCGCTCCTGCTCGGCGCGGGACGGCGCCTCTTCGGCGCGGCCGACGTCGACGCCATCCCGCTAATCCTCACCGAGCACGAGGCCTACGGCAACGGCGTCCAGAAGATGGTCTTCGACGTCGCCCGGAAGGAGGACGACTGACGGTCGACGCCGCAGTTGATCATCGATCCGGCCGGGCCGCCTACTCCCGGTCCTCGAGCGCCGTGACCCGCGGGTCCGGGTCCGTGGTCGCCGCCTTGGCCGCGAAGAACCGTTCGACGGCCAGGACGATCATCACCACCACGACGCCGACCCCCACCGCGGCCAGGACGACCGGCCAGTCGGACCCCGGCGCCAGGATGTCGGCCTCCTCGGTCTGCCAGGGCCACAGGGCCCGCAGGGAGCCGAGCATCAGGCCGGCCATGGCGATGAGGGTGGGCTTGCGGAAGTCCTCGAGCAACCGGTCGAGGATCTTGACGAAGAGCGAGATCCCGACGAGCGCACCGAGCGCGAACACCCCGAGGTAGGCGAAGTTCCGGTCGTCCACGGCTCCGAGGGTCGGCGCGTAGAGCCCCATCGCGAGCAGCAGGTACGAACCCGACACACCGGGCAGGACCAGCGCGCAGATCGCCACCGCGGCGGCCACGAACACCAGCAGGTAGGACGGGTCGCTGATCGTCCCGCTGGGCAACCCGGACAGCACGAACGCCAGCCCCGCGCCGCCGACGAAGATCAGCCCCAGAGCCCAGTTCCGTCCACCCGGGGTGGCCCGCGCCATCCCCAGCGGCACCGCGATGCTCGCCGCGACCATGCCGAGGAACAGCCCGCGTGCGATCTCCGGGCTCCCCTCGACGAAGCCCTTGAGCACCCCGGCCATGGTGAAGACCATCGCCAGCATGCCCACCGCGAGCGGGAGCAGCAGCCACCAGTCCACGTGACGGAAGGCCGCGGACGTGCGCGCCCGGCGGTCCGGGCCGAGGATCGCCGACCGCATCCCGTCCACCACGTGCGCGCCCGAGTCCAGCAACCGTGGGTACACGCCGGTCACCAGTGCGACCGTGCCGCCCGAGACGCCGGGCACGAGCTCGGCCATGCCGATCAGCGCACCGCGCAGTGCGTTCCCGACCATCCCGAGCGGCCCGGGTCGGGCGGGGAGCGGCGACCGCGGGTCCAGATCCGAGTCCGCGACGGGGTCGTGATGAACCGACTCCGCTGCGGCGCCGGGGGGCGTCCCGCCCGGTTCCGGGGTGGACGCAGGCCGTGGTGACTCGACAGACATCCCTCCACTTTCCCCGACGACCCACCCCGAAGCCCAGTCACCACCCCGCCCACGGGCCATCACT
>NZ_JAALEB010000135.1:0-1375 GCF_014145165.1 Dietzia sp. Cai40
GCCGGCGGGCGCCTGTGCCGCCTGCCACCGGAGCGGTCCGTCGACCCATCCCGGAAGCCCGGCCCCGCAGTCGCTCAGCCCGGCCCCGCAGTCGCTCAGCCCGGCCCTGCAGTCGCTCAGCCCGGCCCTGCAGTTGCGGCAACGGTCTCCACACCCCGCGCCCCCTCCACAGCCGGGACGGATCACGCGGTCCGACGCCGCAGAAGCCGGGCCGGCGGGGCCGATACTGCGTGTCCATGAGCACAGACCGACCTCGCCCACCCGTCATCACCTCGTCCGAACTACTCGCCCGGGGTTACAGCCGCCGAGCGCGGGAGCACGCAGAGCGCACCGGACAGCTCTACCGTCTCCGTCACGGTGTCTACGTGCCCGCCGCCGACCTGCCCACCGGTCCCGACGAGGCCGAAGCCATCCTCGAGATGCGCTCGCGCGCCTCTGCGAGGTTCATCAGCCCCGGCACGGTGATGTCGCATACTTCCGCGCTCGTGCTGCACGGTCTGCCCGCCCAGGATCTGGACACCCGGCGGGTCACCACGACCAGGCACCGGCCGGGCAGCGGGAGCAGGCGGGGCGAGAGCGCGATCTGCCACAGTCTGGATCTCGGTGACGCCGTGACGGAACTCGATGGCATCCCGGTCACGACTCCGGCGCGGACGATCGTCGACGTGGCGCGGACGAGCCCGTTCACCGGTGCTGTCTGCGCTGCCGACCAGGCCCTGCGTCACTCTCTGTGCACCAGGGCCGAACTGGCGGCCGAACTCGACGCCGCCGCCGGGAGAGTCGGCATCGCGCGGGCCCGCGCGGTGGTGGCATTCGCGGACCCGGGTGCCCACTCGGTGCTCGAGTCACTGAGCCGGGTCGCCATCACCCGCGCTGGCCTCCCCATGCCCCGGCTCCAGCACGAGTTCGTCCTCCCGGACGGGTCGCGGACCTTCGTCGACATGTACTGGAAGGAATGGGGACTCGTCGGTGAGGCGGACGGGTCGGGGAAGTACGGGATCGACGACGGCGAGGCGGGCGTCCGCCGGAAGCTACGCAATGAGAAGAATCGCCAGAACGAGATCGAAGCGCTGGGCAACATCTTCAGGAGATGGCAATGGGAGGACTACCGGCGTGGCCGGATCGTGCCCCTCATCCGCGAGGCGATGAGACTTCAGGAGTCACTCGGCCGGGGGCCGCGCCGCGTGGCCTGAGGGCGGTTGCGGAATGCCTACCGTCGCCCACTCGGGAAGGATCGCCGGCCACGACACTCGCCAGTCCGTGCAGCCGCTGATGCGCCTGGCGTCTCGCGCACGCGTCTGGCGTCTTGCTCGCGCGCGTGTCCACCTCCTCCGCAGCCGCCCGCCGCGAGGGCGTCCCGCCTGCGCATCGGTGT
>NZ_JAALEB010000136.1:0-1843 GCF_014145165.1 Dietzia sp. Cai40
GCTCGACGCCGGCGATGCGCAGGCTCGTCGCCGAGACCACGCTCGCGCCCCGGCAGCTGGTCCTGCCGGCGTTCGTCGCCGACGGTCTCGACGCGCCGCACGCCATCTCCTCCCTGCCCGGGGTCGTGCAGCACACCGTCGACTCCCTGCGCCGGGAGGCCGCCGCCGCCGCAGAGGCGGGACTCGGCGGGATCATGCTGTTCGGCGTCCCGCTCGACGAGCACAAAGACGCCTCGGGCAGTTGCGGCGCCGCCGCCGACGGCATCCTCAACCGGGCGCTGACCGCCGTCCGCGAGGAGGTCGGCGACGACCTCGTGGTGATGGCCGACACCTGCCTGGACGAGTTCACCGACCACGGTCACTGCGGTGTCCTCGGCACCGACCCACGTGGCGAGCAGGTCGTCGACAACGACGCCACACTGGCCGCCTACAACGACCTCGCCGTGGCCCAGGCCGCCGCCGGAGCCCACGTGGTGGGGCCGAGCGGGATGATGGACGGCCAGATCGCCGCCATCCGCGAGGCACTGGACCGCGAGGGCTACCAGGACGTGGCCGTGCTCGCGTACAGCGCCAAGTACGCCAGCGCCTTCTACGGGCCGTTCCGCGAGGCCGTCGGGTCCTCGCTGCGCGGCGACCGGCGCACCTACCAACAGGATCCCGCCAACCTGCGCGAGTCGCTGCGCGAGGTGCGGTTGGACCTGGACGAGGGCGCCGACATGGTCATGGTCAAGCCGGCGATGAGCTACCTCGACGTCCTGCGCCAGACCGCCGAGATCTCGGACGTGCCGGTGGCCGCCTACCAGGTCTCCGGGGAGTACGCGATGATCTCCGCCGCCGCCGAGCGCGGATGGATCGACCACGACCTCGCGGTGATGGAGTCGCTGACCTCCATCCGCCGCGCCGGCGCGGACATCGTCCTGACCTATTGGGCCCTGCACGCCGCCCGCCTCCTCGCCGACGGGTGGGGCACCCGGTGACCCGCGGCAGCGGGCCGTGGCGCCCACCCGAGCGGACCGACGGCCCGCCCGACCAGTCCGACGGCCCGACAGAGCGCGCAGACGGCCGGCCGGTGGAACCGGCGGGACCGCTTCCCGACGACGTCCACTCCGCCTGGGGACTGTGGCTCGCCGCCACAGGGTTCGCGCTGATCGGGATGCTGCTCAACGCCGCGACCTCCCGGTTCGGCGATCTGCCTCCGGCCACCCGTGACGCCTTCCGCGACGCCGTCGAGACCGCCGGGGCCGCTGACATCTCCATCGAGGCGCTGTTCGGCATGGCGCGGATTGTGGGCGCCGTCCTGGCGGTACTCGTCAGCGTGGTGACGGTGTGGCTGGCATTCCGGCTGCGAGCGGGAAAGGGCTGGGCCCGGACGATGCTCGACATCGTCGCCATCTTCCTCGTGGTGGACGCGGTCTCCGTCGTGATCGGCGTGTTCGGCGGTGTCGCCGAGGCGGGGGAGCGTGGCGAGATCGTCACCTTCATCGTGATCTCCCTGCAGATCCTCGCGGGGCTGTGCGCCGCCACCGCCGTGTGGCGTCAGCACACCGCCGAGGCCATGAAGTTCACGACCGGTGGCGGTTCGCGTGCCGGCGAGTGAGCCCGACCGGCCGGAGCCGGGGACGGGACCGGAGCCGCGGGGCCCCATCCTCTTCGCCGAAGACGGGTGGAGCTGGGCCTGGATCTTCGCCGCGCCGCTGTTCTGCGCGAGCGCCGCGGTGTTCGAGCTGATCGCCGGCGCGCCCGTCCACTGGCTCATGCTCACGGTCTGCGCGATCGCCTCGGCGATGTGCCACGGGGTGATGATCGCCGCCACCCGCGTCCACGGTCGCGTCCGGCTCACCCC
>NZ_JAALEB010000137.1:0-2438 GCF_014145165.1 Dietzia sp. Cai40
GCGGACGCGGCGGCGGACGCGACGGCGGACGCGGCGGCCGCCGACACACCGGGTCCGGACGGGTCCGGCGCCGGCGTGGGAGACTCGGACCGTGCGGTCGGCGATGGCGGAACGAGCGACTCGAGGTGAACCATGGACATGAACGATGAGAGCCGCGAGCTCCTGCTCATCTGCGGGATGTCCGGTGCGGGCAAGGGCACGGCGTCGAAGGTGCTCGAGGAGTTCGGCTGGTACGTCGTGGACAACCTCCCGCTGAAGTTCATCGGAGAACTGGTGGATCGGCTCGGCGAGACGGAGGAGGAACCCCGGAGGTTCGCGATCGTGGCGGACGTCCGCAGCCTGGGGTTCGACGAGCACATCGGCGAACTGCTGGGGCGCTTCGACGGACGCCCGCAGGCGAGGATCCTGTTCCTGGACGCCTCCGACGAAGCCCTGGTCAAACGCTTCAACAACGTCAGGCGGTCCCACCCCCTTCAGTCGGGTGACGGCCTGATCGACGGTATCCAGCGGGAACGCAAGGTGCTGGAGGGGATCCGCGGCCGCGCCGACGTCGTGGTCGACACCACCGCGCTGAGCGTCCACGACCTGCGGCACCGGCTCGAGAAGCCGTTCGGTGACCTGGGGTTCGACTTCCACCTCACCGTCGAGTCCTTCGGCTTCAAGTACGGGGTACCGGTGGATGTGGACATGCTGCTCGACATGCGGTTCCTGCCCAACCCGCACTGGATCCCGGAGCTGCAGGCGCACACCGGCCGCGAGAAGCCCGTCCAGGACTACGTGCTGGCGGACGAGTCCATCGAGGAGTATCTCCGCGCCGCGGTGACGATGATCGGTCTCGCGATGACCGGGTACCGGCGGGAGGGCAAGCGGTACATGACCATCGCGGTCGGGTGCACCGGCGGTAAACACCGGAGCGTGGCGATCTCCGAGTCACTGGCCGGGCGGCTCGCCGGCCTCGACTCCGTCGACGTCCACGTCCGGCACCGTGACCTCGGACGAGAGTGATCGCATGACCGACCAGGCCACGGTCGACGGATCCGACCGGATGGGATCACTCGTCGCGCTCGGCGGAGGACACGGGTTGTCGGCGACCCTGCGCGCCGGACGGATGGTGGCCGACCACGTGACCGCGGTGGTGACCGTCGCCGACGACGGCGGTTCCTCCGGGCGTCTCCGGCGCGAACTCGACATCCTGCCCCCCGGAGACCTCCGGATGGCACTGTGCGCACTCGCCGCCGACGACGACGAGCACGAGCAGCTGACCAGCCTGTTCCAGCACCGCTACGGCGGAACCGGTGCTCTGGCGGGCCACGCCGTGGGAAACCTCGTCTACGCGGGGTTCTGGGAACTCCTCGGCGATCCCGTCAAGGCGCTCGACGCCGTCGGGTCGATGCTCGGGGTGACCGGGCGCGTGCTCCCCATGTCTCCGGTCGCCCTCGACATCGCCGCGGAGGTCGTCGGCCTGGAAGCCGACCCCCGGGTCGTGCGCACGATCATCGGCCAGGTCGCGGTGGCGACCACCCCCGGCAGCGTGCGGCGGGTACGCCTCATCCCCGCCGACCCGCCCGTGGCGGAGGGCGTCGTCGAGGCCATCGAGGCCGCGGACATGGTCGTCCTGGGGCCGGGATCGTGGTTCACGAGCGTCATCCCGAACGTGCTGGTGCCCGAGATCGCGTCCGCCCTGGCCCGCACGGCCGCGACCCGGGCGCTCGTCCTCAACCTGGCGCCGCAGCACGGGGAGACCGCCGGGTTCTCCGCCGAACAGCACCTCCACGTCCTGCGCCAACATGCGCCCGAGGTCGACGTCGACGTCGTCCTGGTGGACCCGCGGATGCCGCTCAGCGGGACCGAGCGCGAGCACCTCGACCGCGCCGCGGCGGGCCTCGGCGCGCGGGTCATGGTGGCGGACATCGCCAGGACGGCACCGGATGGGACGATGAGACCCGTACACGACCCCGCACTGCTCGCCCGGGCGCTCGCCGCCACGGTGACGGCGGGGGCCGATGAATGACCGGAGAACGAAGGAGCAGGGCGTGTCACTGACCGCACAGGTCAAGTCCGAACTGGTGAGGGTCCCGGTGGGCAACTCCGAGACCAGGAAGGCGGAGATCGCCTCGCTCCTGCGGTTCGCGGGCACCCTCCAGGTCCTCTCGGGACGCCTGGTGATCGAGGCGGAGGTCGATTCGGGTGAGATCGCCGATCGCCTGTCCGGGGAACTCGACTCGCTGTTCTCGGTCCCCTGCGAGATCCACCCGATCGGGGGATCCGGGGGGAAGCCGGCCCGGAAGTTCGTTCTGCGGGTGATCGACCGGGGTGCGGACCTGACCCGCCAACTCGGCCTGGTCGACAGCGCCGGTCGCACGGTCCGCGGGTTGCCCGCCGCGGTGGTCGGCGGGTCCGTCGCGGCCGCGGAGGCGTCGTGGCGGGGGGCGTTCCTC
>NZ_JAALEB010000138.1:0-16203 GCF_014145165.1 Dietzia sp. Cai40
GCAGACGTGAACCCAAACGCAAATCGCCAGGTCAACGGCCAGAAAGCCGCGAGGCCGCTCGCGTCACCTGTGGGTGTCGACGCGCTCGATCCGGCCCCCCAGGGACCGCACCTTCTCGAGGAAGTCCGGGTACCCGCGGTCGATGTGGAAGATCTCGCAGACCTCGGTCACGGCGTCCCCGCACATCCCGGCGAGGACCAGTCCCGCGCCGGCGCGGATGTCACTGGCCCACACGGTCGCGGAGTCCAGGCGTTCACGGCCCCGGATCTTCGCGTGGTGCCCGTCGGTCTCGGCATCGACTCCCATGCGCACCATCTCCTCGACGAAGCGGAATCGTGCCTCGAAGAGGTTCTCGGTGATCACGGACGCGCCGTCCGCCACGGAGGCGAGGGCGATCGCCATCGGCTGGAGGTCGGTCGGGAAGCCGGGGAACGGCAGGGTCCGCACGTCCCGCGCGCGGGGACGTCCCTCCTGGATGACCCGGACCCAGTCCGGACCGGTCGAGACCTGCGCCCCCGCACCGCGGAGGTTCTCCAGCACCACGTGGATGAACATGGGATCGATGCCGGTGACGGTCACGTCACCCCGCGTCATCACCGCGCCCATCGCCCAGGTGGCGGCGACGATCCGGTCCCCTATCACCCGGTGACTCACCGGCGTCAGTGTCTCGACACCGTCGATGGTGATGGTGCTCGTCCCGGCCCCGCTGATGCGGGCACCCATCTTGGACAACAGGTCACAGATGTCGACGATCTCTGGTTCCCGGGCGGCGTTGACCAGCGTCGAGGTCCCGCGGGCCAGAACCGCGCCGAACAGAAATGTCTCCGTGGCACCCACGGAGGGGAACGCGAGCGTGTACCTGGCGCCCGTCAGCTCGGTTGCCTCGGCGACCAGTCGGCCGTGATCCATCCTCGTGGTGGCGCCCAGCTTCTCGAGCGCCTCGCGGTGCCAGTTGAGTGGCCGGTCCCCGATCGCGTCTCCGCCCGGCATCGCCAGCTCGGCACGGTGGTAGCGACCGACGAGGGGCCCGAGGATGCAGACGGATGCCCGCAGTCGCTGCGCGGCTTTGTCGTCCGAGACGTGCCCCAGGTCCGCCGGCGTGTCGATCACCACCGTTCCGCCCGAGATCTCGACGGTGCACCCCAGGTGCCGCAGCACGTCGGCCATCGCGGGCACGTCGGAGATGTCCGGGCAGTTGGTCAGTGTGGTCCGCCCCTCCGCCATCAGTGCCACCGCCATCAGCTTGAGCACGCTGTTCTTGGCGCCGGCGACAGAGACCTCGCCGGCCAGTCTGGTGCCGCCGGTGACGAGGAAGCTCTCCTCGCGGGACGTGGGGTTACCGCTCACGCGGTCCACCTTAGGCGAGAACCGGGGCGACCAGCGGAGCCCGCGCACCCTCGGGGCCACGCGAACGGGCGAGGCGACCACGGCAACGCGCGACCGGGCGAGGCGACCACGCGACCGCTCGACCGCGTACGCGTAGGTTGGCGTCATGGCTGTGCATCTCACCAAGATCTATACCCGGACCGGCGACGACGGCACCACGGGACTGTCCGACTTCTCCCGGGTGAGCAAGAACGACGCCCGACTGGACGCCTACGCGGACTGCGACGAGGCCAATGCCGCCCTGGGGGTAGCCCTGACCTGCGGCGATCTCGACAGCCGCATCGCCTCCGTGCTCCGGGTCGTACAGAACGACCTCTTCGACGCCGGGGCCGACCTCTCCACTCCTGTTGTCGACGCCCCCGAGTACCCCCCGTTGCGGATCGAGCAGTCCTACATCGAGCGACTGGAGGGGTGGATCGACGAGTTCAACGCCGAACTCGCCGACCTGACCTCGTTCATCCTGCCCGGTGGAACCCCCGGCGCCGCCCACCTGCACGTCGCCCGGACGGCGGTGAGGCGCGCCGAGCGAGCCGCCTGGGCCGCCGTCGAGGCATACCCCGAGACCACGTCCGTGCTGCCGGCCAAGTATCTCAACCGCCTGTCGGACCTTCTGTTCGTCCTGGGACGGGTGGCCAATCCGGAGGGCGACGTCCTCTGGGTTCCCGGCGGCGAGCGCGGCGCCGATCGCGGCTGATTAATCCGGAGCTCCCGGACCCCGGCCGCAGTGCCAGAGCCGCTCTCCTGTGCCCGAGCCGCTCCGCTGTCCCCGAACCGCCGTGCCCGAGCGTGCAGCCGCCCCGGGGGTCAGGGCAGAACGCCCATCCGACGCGCCGCGTTGACCGCCTCGAATCTGGTGTGCGCATCGAGTTTGCGCATGACCGAGCGCAGGTAGCTCTTCACCGTCTCCGCACCGATCCCCATGTCGGCGGCCGTCTCGATGTTCGTCTTGCCCTGCGCGACGCAGGCCAACACGTCGAGCTCGCGGCGCGACAGGCGTGCCGTGGGCATCTCCGGCGGCGGGGAGACCATCTCGGCGCAGATCCGTTCGAGCTCGGCACGCACGTCCGGGTCCTCGGTCCGGGAGGCCAGCATCCGCAGCCGGGCATGGGTGTCGCGCATGCGCTCGTTGGACAGGACGTCGTCCCAGCGCCCCTCACCCGCTCCCGGGCCCATCGGGGCCGCGCCTCGGGCCGCGAGGGCGTCGTTGACCGCGATCTCCTGCTCGAGGGCGCGGGCCGTGGCCGCCATCTGGTTGAGGACCTTCTCGCCGAAACGGACCGAGGAGTGCACGCCGGCGTAGAGCACGGCCCGCACGTCCTTGCCCACCACGACCGGGATCGCCGCCATCGACCGCAACCCCTCGGACAGCACGGGCAGGTCGTACTCGTGAGTGATCACACCGGCGCGCGGGTAATCGGCCACACCGACCGGCTTACCGGTCGCCATGACCCGGCCGCCGACCCCGGCGCCGTAGTGGATCATGAGATCCTTCATCGCCGAAGTCCGCATCCCCAGCGACTCCGACAGCACGAGTGTGTGACCCTCGCCGACCACGCCGCCGATGGTCACCGGGATCCCTGTGGCCTCGCGCAGGGCCGAGATCGCGCTGCGCACGGAGGCCAGATCGCGCCTGCGTCGCTGGGCTTCGCCCGCGCCACCTGCGACTCCACCACGGCCGGTATTCTCCTCGTCCACGAGGTCTCCTCCCACGTCCGTGGCATACCCCCACCGCGAGCCGGGGAAATCCCCCCGCGAGTGCCACACATCACCGTCGTCAGCGCCACTATACGCACGTGGCCGGGCTGATGCCGATCCCAGTCGGCCGCCGACGACCGATGTCCCCGGGGGTGCCCCACCCCGCTTCCCAACCGGAGTGCACTCAGGGAGTGAAAGCTGGATCGAATGCCTCGGGATCCTCGGGATCCGCCAGCATCGCGGCCGCTCCGGTGAGGGGCGCGACGCGCTGTTCGTCGTAGATCCACTCCTCGACGTCACTGGAGTCCGGGTCGCCCACCAGGTACGGGTGCAGGCCCAGATCGGCGTCCGCGTCGACCGCCTCCCCCGGCGCCAGCACGGAGTCGTCGAGGAACCGGGTCACCTCGTCGTCGTCGAGATCGACGCCGATCATCACCATCCCCTCGGTGCCCTCTCCGCCCGCACGGAGCTCGAGCCGGCGCCCCACCAGCGCGACCTCGTAGCGCCGTGGTCCGTCGGCGGTGCCCAGGGTCACCGTGCCCTTGGCGCGGTAGGCACCGGTCGGCGGCGAGGCGAGCGCGGACAGGAACCGGCGGGGGTGGAGGGGACCGGACGGGATCACGGTGAACGCCCGGTAGCCGTCGTGGAGATGGTCGTGGTCGTGCGGGTGGGCACGGCCGTCCGACGGCTCCCGGCCGTCCTCCGACCCGGCGGCGGTGTCCCGGCCCGGCTCCATCCCCAGCAGCAGACCCGTCGGCACGGCCGCCCGGACCGCGGGCAGGACGGCGACCCGGGGGGCGTGCCGGCGGATCGTGTCGCGGATGCGGTCGAATCGCGCGCGGTCCACGAGATCGCACTTGTTGACCACCACGAGGTCCGCCTCCGCCAGGTGCGCCGTCAACCGCGGGTGCCGCGCCAGGGCGTCGTCGAGCCCTTCGGCGTCGACGACCTGGACCATCCCCGCGTGCCGCACCACCTCGCGCGGCACCTCGTGGACCATGCGCGACAGGATCGCCGGCTCCGCCAGCCCGCTGGCCTCGATCACCGCCAGGTCGAGCCCGTGCTCGGGGTCGGCCAGACCGGCCAGGGTCTCTCCCAGCTCGCTCGCGTCGACCTCGCAGCAGACACACCCGTTGGCCAACGAGATCATCGAGTCCACGCGCCCCGCGACCGACGTGGCGTCCACGTCGATCTCGCCGAAGTCGTTGACGATCGCGCCGATGCGCAGGCCCGGCGTGCCGGACAGCAGGTGGTTGAGCAGCGTGGTCTTGCCGGCACCCAGGTAACCGGTGAGGACCAACACGGGCAGGGGCTCACCGGGGGCGCGGCGGGCGTCCCCGCTCACGCCACCGCCCCCGGCGAGATGCCCGTGCGTGGGCTGGTCCCTCAGCGGCGCCACTCGGGCTTCCGCTTCTCGGCGAACGCCGACATCCCCTCGGTCTGGTCCTCGGTGGCGAAGAGTGCGTAGAAGGCGTTCTGCTCGGCGAGCAGCCCCTCCTCGAGAGTGGTCTCGAAGGACCGGTTGACCGCCTGCTTCGCCGCGATGGCGGTGGTCTTGCTCATCGAGGCGATCTTCCCGGCGACCTTCATGGTCTCGTCGAGCAGGTCCGCGGCGGGGACGACGCGGGTGACCAGGCCGGAGCGCTCCGCCTCGTCCGCGTCCATCTGTCGGCCGGTGAGGCACAGGTCCATGGCCTTGGCCTTGCCCACCGCACGCGTGAGCCGCTGCGAGCCGCCCATGCCCGGGATGACACCGAGGGTGATCTCGGGCTGGCCGAACTTGGCGTTGTCACCGGCGATGATCATGTCGCACATCATGGCCAGCTCGCACCCGCCGCCGAGGGCGAACCCGGACACGGCCGCGATGATCGGCGTTCGCGCGGCGGTGAGTCGCTTCCAGTCGCCGAAGTAGCGCTCGAGGTAGATCCCGGGGTAGCTCTTGTCCTTCATCTCCTTGATGTCGGCGCCGGCCGCGAAGGCCTTCTCCGAACCGGTGATGACGATGCAGCCGACGCCGGGGTCGGAGTCGAGACCCTCCACGGCCTCGACGACCTCTTTCTCCATGCCGCTGCTCAGCGCGTTGAGCGCCTTGGGTCGGTGCAGCGTGATGACCGCGACGCGGTCGCTCTGCTCCACCAGGATGTTCTCGAACTGCTTCTCGGTCACGGACATCGCGTGCTCCAGTCTGCGTCAGGGGATACTTGGACTTCCTTGTAAAAAGTCTCCGGGGCCGATGTTAGCCGGTCATCTGGCGAGCGGTCCCCCGTTCCACAGCCCCGACCGTACGGCCTCACCGTGGTCGATGGTCGCCTCCCGGGCCGCGGGCACCAACGGCTCGTACCGCACCAGCGAACCCCAGTCCCGTGACCAGTCGTGCTCCAGATAGGTCGGCACGGTCTCGCCGGCCAGGAGCAACTCGATGAACCCGAGGGGCCCGCCACCGTCCCACGCCTGCCAGGTGTTGGTGGAACTCACCGCGAGGTCGCGATCCGGCAGGACCCGGTACTCGGGCAGCTCGTGGATACCGGCGTACTCCTCGAACGGTCGCAGACACGGGGTGTGGAAGGCCACCGCCCAGTCGGGGAGCACCGGGCGGGAGTCACCGACGAGCTCCTGCATGGTCACCAGTTCCGGCATGCGCGGCGGGGTGAACGCGATCCACCGCGACGGGTCCGGGTCCAGGTCGCGCACCACGAGCCGGATCGCCGTGGCGTCGGTGGGCAGGGTGTCGACGGGCACGCGCAGGTTCCGCCAGGACGGCGCCGGGCCGATGTCGACGGGCAGGACCGAACCGGCCGGCTCGAACCGGTCGGCTGCGGTGGCGAACTCCACGCGGATCGCGTCCGGCGCGAACGAGCCGGCCACGGCGATCGTGATGAGCGGGCTCTCCTCGTCCCGTTCGGGGAGCCGATACCAGTCCGTGGTGGTCTCGGCGTTGAACTGCGGGCCGGTCTGGTAGCTGCCGAGCACGGGGACGCGGGCCGGGTCGAGACCGAAGGGCAGGACGGCGTGACTGCCGTTGATGCCCTCCCCCGCGCGCACTCCGCCCTCGGTGCCGGCGGTGGTGGCGGTGGCGTCGGAGTCCTCCCCGGTTCCCGGGGTGTCGGTGTCCACGGCCTGGGTGGCGGTGAGGTCGGTGGGGATGCCGTCGGGGATGAACTCCACCGGCTGCGCGCCCGCCTCGAGCTGGTCACGGGGGTCACCGACCGGGGCGAGCAGTCCGGCGTTGGCGTCGGGCTCGGCGAGCACCATGTCGGCGATACCGCACGGCTCCCCGGACAGCACCCGCAGGTTCTGCAGGCCGACCGAGTAGGCGGGGTACTGGTTGCGGACCGCGGCGGCCATGGAGGCCACGATGACGACGACGACGAGGGCCGCCGCGAGCCCGAGTGGGGCGTGCGAGACCTCACGCAGGACCCGGACCACGGGGCCGCGATCGGCATCGGCGGGCACCGACCCCGTGGGCCGCACGAACGGCTCCCGGTAGTGCAGGACCAGCGCGAGCAGGAGCGCGATGACCATCAGCCCGAGGAATACCGAGGAGAACGTGATCCCCGCGATCGAGGGCTGCACGCCACCCCACGGGATGCCGTAGATCGAGATGTACCACCAGCCGTTGGTGGAGGTGAAGCTCAGGGCCAGGACGAAGAACACCGCGGCGAGGAACAGCATCCGGTTGCGCAGCGACCGGGTGGCCGCCGGCAGGACGGCCATGGTCACCAGGGCCGCCAGCGCGGCGCCGATCGTGGCGAACGCACCGAAGTGGTGGGTCCACTTGGTGGGGTTGAGCGCCATGAACGCGATCGACATGGCGGCCAGACCCACGATCCGTCGGGCGGGGCCCACGGCCACGCCGGGGATCCGCCCCTTGCGGAACAGGATCGCGGCGCACGTGATCAGCGACAGGAACATCGCCAGGACCGCGAACCTGCGGGCCAGGGACCCGTCCGGCGTCGGGTTCATGAGCCACTCGTACCGCCACACCTCCTCGAACCAGCGCCCCGTGGGGCCGACGTCGCCGAGCAGCGCCGACGACTGCAGCGTGGTCACCAGGGGCTGGTCCAGGAAGATCAGGTGCAGCACGCCGAGACCGGCGGCGAACAGGGGGGCCACCGTCGGGATCCAGCCGTCGCGCCGTGCCCGCCGGATCACCAGCAGCAACAGCGGTCGGGAGGCCGCGATGATCGCCGCGATGCAGAAGGTGCCCGTGGGCGCCGCGGACAGGGTGAGCCCGCCGATGATGAAGCCTGTGGCCGCGGGCAACAGCCTGCCGGTGGCCAGGGCGCGCTCCAGCGAGACCCAGGTGGCAAGCACACCGAAGGCCACGATCGGCTCGGGGCGCAGCCCGTTGTTGTAGGTGAGCCAGAACGCGAGGAACACCGCGGCGGTACTCCACCGGACGGCCGACGCACGGCGGGCGGCGATGCCCAGTCGCGGGATCACCTCGCGGGACAGCAGCATCCACGACGCGATCCCCAGCAGCAACGCCGGCAGGCGCAGCCACATACTGCCCACGGTGACGGAACTGATCGCCGTGTACAGGTAGTACGGCATACCGAACGGCGCGTACGGGGCGCCGTAGTACCGGAACACCTCCGGCATGTAGCCGCTCGAGACGGCGGCGCGCGCCTCGGTGAGGATGTACCCGTCATCCGCCGTGTTGGCCCCGATCACGTGCCAGACCAGGAGCGTGGCCACGACCACCAGGTCCAGGGGACGGGGCTTCCACCACCCGCGCGGCAGCACCCGTCGTCCGACGCGTCCGTCGCGCAGGTCGAGTCGGTGCAGGGCGACCAGCGCCACGACGATCGCGAGGATCCCGACCACGATCGCGATCTGCTTGATCACGGTCGCCTGCGTGGTGTAGCGGGAGTCGACGGTGATGTCGACGGACATCCCCTCGGGCGCCGGCCCCTGCAGATCAGTGAAGACCCCGACGACCTGCGGCCGCAGATCCTGGTCGATCCGCCCGCCCACCTCCCCGTCGTCCGAGGCGAGACCGACGAACTCCGCGCCGATCGAACCGGAGTCGGCCACGACGCGGATCACCGAGCACGCCCCGGGTGAGGCGACCGCGTCAGTGGGGGCGGCCGCGACCAGCACGTTCCGGCTGCGCACCTCGACGGTGGGGCCGGCCACGGACACCACGAGCGCACGCGCGCCCGCGTTCTCTCCCGCCTGACGGGGCGCCGTGGACACGAGCACCCCGTTCTCACGGCCCTGGTCGCGGAGCTCCCCCACCGCCGCGCACGGGACGTCCACCGCCAGGTCGAGCGGGTAGTAGGCCACGAGGGGCGCCGTCACGGGGTCGAGGGTCCCGGCCTCCGGCCAGCTGATCGTCGAGGTGGTCTGGGTGACCGGGAGCAGCGGGACGATGATCGCGAGGAGGATCCCGACCAGGCCGCTGACCGCGGCGACTATCCCCCACCGGGTTCCTGTACGGGACCTGTCCGGCACGTCACGGACCTCGGTGGCAGTCGATGGCATGGCGTCCACGCTATAACGACCGACGGGGGTTCCCCGAAACGACGAACGCGCCGGAGGGAAACCCTCCGGCGCGCTGCGCTCTCGGTGGCCAGAGTCGGGATCGAACCGACGACCTTCCGCTTTTCAGGCGGACGCTCGTACCAACTGAGCTACCTGGCCATAAGACCACCGGCGCATCCGGTAAACCGAATGCGCCGGTTGTCTCCTGCGACCCTGACGGGACTCGAACCCGCGACCTCCGCCGTGACAGGGCGGCGCGCTAACCAACTGCGCCACAGGGCCGTGCTTTTCGCACGAGACAGAACAGTAATCGACGCCCACGCCGGACGCAAATCGCGGGACCGGCGGTGGTTCCAGGGCAGCTCGGAACGGGTCCGGACGGGCCCCGAGACGAGAGAAGTCCCGGCCGCCGACGAACGGTGACCGGGACTCCTGACCTCGTACCCCCTACGGGATTCGAACCCGCGCTGCCGGCGTGAAAGGCCGGTGTCCTAGGCCGCTAAACGAAGGGGGCGTACGCCACGTCCGGGATCGCCGGGCCGCAGCGGGTTCGAGTTTAGGGCACGGCCCAGCAGACGTCTAAACCAACCACGCCCGAGCCGACGCCCGTCGGCGCGAACGGGGACGGTATCGTGACCGACGCCCCTATAGCTCAGTTGGTAGAGCTACGGACTTTTAATCCGCAGGTCGTCGGTTCGAGCCCGACTGGGGGCACCACGATCGGCCGGGCGGCACAGGGCGCCCCCATTGGACCTGGCCCGCCCCGCGCTGGGACACTCGGATCATGTCCGCACCCACCGCCACCGGCGGGCCCGCCCTGCGCATCGGCCCCCTCGAGCTCGCCTCACCGGTCGTCCTGGCGCCGATGGCGGGCGTCACCAATGTCGCCTTCCGCACGCTGTGCCGCGAACTCGAACGTGAGCAGCAGGGTTCGGTGTCCGGGCTCTACGTCTGCGAGATGGTGACGGCGCGGGCGCTCGTCGAACGCCAGCCGGGAACTCTGCACATGGCCACGTTCGCGCCCGACGAGTCCCCGCGCAGCCTGCAGCTGTACACGGTGGACGCCGAGTACACCTACGCGGCCGCCAAGATGATCGTCGACGAGGACCTGGCGGACCACATCGACATCAACTTCGGGTGCCCGGTCCCCAAGGTCACCCGACGCGGCGGCGGGTCGGCGATCCCCTACAAGCGGCGGCTGTTCCGCTCCATCGTCGCAGCGGCGGTCCGGGCCACCGAGGGCACCGATATCCCGGTCACGGTGAAGATGCGGGTGGGGATCGACGACGAGCACCACACCCATCTCGACGCCGGCCGCATCGCCGTCGACGAGGGCGCCAGGGCCGTCGCCCTGCACGCACGGACCGCCGCCCAGCGGTACTCCGGCGAGGCGGACTGGTCGCAGATCTCCCGCCTGGTCGAGCACATCGGCGAGGTCTCTGATGTCCCGGTGCTGGGCAACGGCGACATTTTCTCCGCCGAGGACGCCGTCCGGATGCGGGAGCAGACCGGGTGCGAGGGCGTCGTGATCGGCCGGGGCTGTCTGGGCCGGCCGTGGCTCTTCTCCGAGCTCGCCGCCACCCTCGACGGGCGCGAGGCACCGGCCCCGCCCACGCTCGGCGAGGTCGGCCGCATCATGTACCGCCACGGCGAACTCCTCGCCGAACACCACGGTGAGAACAAGGGCATGCGCGACATCCGCAAACACGTGGCGTGGTACCTGCGGGGGTTCCCTGCCGGCTCGGGCAAGCGGGTGGCCCTGGCAGCCGTCCGCACCCTGGACGACCTCGCGGAGATGCTCGCCGATCTCCCCGCCGACGAGCCCTTCCCCGCGGACGGGTACGGCCCGCGCGGCCGCCAGGGATCGCCCTCCCGGGTTCTCCTGCCCGAGGGGTGGTTGGACGATCCGGAGGACGACGCGGTGGCTCTCGAGGGTGCGGACGCGGAGAACTCGGGCGGCTGAACCGGCGCCTCCGGCACCGGCGCGGATGACGTGTCCCCCTGTTCATCGGCCGTTCATCGCCGGTATCGATAGTGCGGTTGACATGCCCGTATGCTGGTTCACATGCGTCTCGTCTACTCTGAAGAACTCGCGGATCTGGCCACCTCGATGGCCCGGATGTGCTCCCTCGCCACCGACGACATGGAGCTGGCGACCCACGCCCTCCTCCAGGTCGACCTCGTGGCCGCCGAGAGGGTTCTCCAGTCCTCGACGGAGATGTCCCGGCTGGCGACCGAGAACGAGGAACGCGGGTTCGCGCTCCTGGCCCTCCAGGCGCCGGTCGCCCGTGATCTCCGGCAGGTGGTCACCTCCATCCAGCTCGTCCAGGACCTCACCCGGATGGGCACGCTGGCAGGGCACGTCGCCAAGATCGTCCGTCGGAGGCATCCGGAGAGCGTGCTCCCGGAGCCCGTCAACGGGTACTTCGCCGAGATGGGCCGCGTCGCGGTCTCGCTCGGCCGGTCCGCCACCGAGGTGCTGCTCAACCGGGACGCCGAGCAGGCCGCCACCCTGGCCCAGCAGGACGACGCCGTCGACGACCTCCGCCGCCACCTGTTCACCCTGCTCACCGTGCGCGAGTGGAAGTGGGGAGTGGCGTCGGCGGTCGACGTCACCCTCCTCGGTCGCTACTACGAGCGGTTCGCGGACCACGCGGTGGAGGTGGCGCAGCGCGTGATCTTCCTCGCCACCGGCGAGTACGCCACCCTGGCGGAGGACGATCCCGAGCACTCCTCCGCCTCCAACGAGGAGCTGGTCCGCCGCTTCAACGAGACCGACAGGTCGTTGACGCACCGCGTCTCGGGGGACGACCCGGGGAAATCCGGACCCAGCTGACAGCCGGCCGGGCCGCGACGACGAGCGCCCCGGTACCCGCCTCGTGGGCGGGTACCGGGGCGCTCGGCTGTATCCGGCGGCTCAGCCGAATCGGCCGGAGACGTAGTCCTCGGTCTGCTTGTGGTCCGGGTTCGAGAAGATCTTCTCCGTCGAGTTGACCTCTACCAGCTGGCCCGGCATGCCGGTGGCCTCGAGCGAGAAGAACGCGGTCTGATCGGACACGCGCGCCGCCTGCTGCATGTTGTGCGTCACGATCACGATGGTGAACTCGCTCTTGAGCTCGGCGATGAGGTCCTCCACCGCGAGGGTGGAGATGGGGTCGAGCGCGGAGCAGGGCTCGTCCATGAGCAGGACCTGGGGCTCGATGGCGATCGCGCGGGCGATACACAGGCGCTGCTGCTGACCGCCGGAGAGCCCCCCGCCCGGCTTGTCCAGTCGATCCTTGACCTCGTTCCACAGATTGGCGCCGCGCAGCGACTTCTCGGCCACCTCGTCCAGGGTCTTCTTGTTCCTGACGCCCTGGAGCCTGAGGCCGGCGGTGACGTTCTCCTTGATCGACATCGTCGGGAACGGGTTGGGCCGCTGGAACACCATGCCGATGGTCCGTCGGACGGCGACGGGGTCCACCTTCTTGTCGTAGATGTCCACGCCGTCGAGCTTGATGGATCCCGTGGCGTACGCGCCCGCGATCTCCTCGTGCATGCGGTTGAGCGAGCGGAGCACGGTGGACTTGCCGCAGCCGGACGGGCCGATGAACGCGGTCACCGAGCGCGGGGGGACGTGGAGGTCGACGTCCTTCACGGCGTGGAAGTCACCGTAGAAGATGTCGACGTTCTCGAGGTCGAGTCGCTTGGCCATGACAGGGTCCTTACTTGGTCTTCGGCGCGAGCGCCTTGGAGGCGAACGTGGCGAGGACGTTCGCCAGCGCGATGATGATGATCAGGGTGAGGGCGGCGCCCCAGATCCGGTACTGGCCGGCTTCCGTCGGGTTCGAGAGCTGGTTGAAGATCAGCAGCGGCAGCGAGGCCATGTTGCCCTCGAAGAGGCTGTAGTTGAAGCTCGCCGTGTACCCCACGAGGATCAGTACCGGGGCGGTCTCGCCCATCACCCGGGCGATCGAGAGGAAGACCCCGGAGATCATGCCCGACAGCGCGGTCGGGACCACGATGCTGACGATGGTCTTCCACTTGGGCACGCCGAGCGCGTAGGACGCCTCACGGAGCTCGTCCGGGACGAGCTTGAGCATCTCCTCGGTGGAGCGCACGATCAGCGGCAGCATGAGCAACACCAGCGCCAGGCTCACCGCGAACGCGCTGAGCTGGAACCTCAGCACCGAAACCCAGACCCCGAAGATGAAGATGGCGGCCACGACCGAGGGCACGCCCGCGAGCACGTCGACCATGAAGGTGGTCGGCTTGGCCAGCCTCGACTCGGGGTACTCGACCAGCATGATGCCCGCCGCCACCCCCAGCGGGATCGAGATGACCGCGGCGATGATCGCCTGGACGAGGCTGCCGTAGATGGCGTGCCCCACACCGCCACCCATCGAGGACGGGGAGACGAGGAAGAACGAGTTCGTCCACCAGGTGGGGTTGATGACCGCGGGGATACCGGACTCGATCACCTTGTAGAGCAGCGCCACCAGCGGGATGACGGCCAGCACGAAGCACAGCGAGAAGATCACCGTCGCCGCCCTGTCCTTGATCCTGCGGCTGCCGGCGATCGGCAGGAACGTGTCCGACGGCTTGGCGGGCTTGGCGAGGTCGGGAGTTGCCTGTGTCATCAGCCGTTGACCTTTCCACCGGACACGGAGCGTGCGATGAGGTTGACGAAGAAGGTGAGGATGAAGAGCACGAGACCCGCCGCGATGTAGGCACCGGTCGGCAGCGGGTGGTTGAACTCGGCCGCGCCCGACGCGATCTTGGAGGCGAACGTGAAGCCGCCGTCGAAGAGCGACAGCGTGCCGGGGGCGCTCGCGGCCCGCAGGATGATGAGGACCGCGACGGTCTCGCCGAGCGCCCGGCCGAGCGCGAGCATGGAGCCCGCGATCATGCCGGACTTGGCGTAGGGGAAGCACGTCATCCGGATCTTCTCCCACTTGGTGGCGCCCAGGGCGAGGGCGGCCTCCTGGTGGAGCGAGGGGGTCTGGCGGATGGTCTCGCGCGACATCGAGGTGATGATCGGCAGGATCATGATCGCCAGGACCACCCCGGCGGTGAAGATGGTCCCGCCGCCGGCGATCGACACGTTGCCGTCGCCGAAGAGGAAGATCCATCCGAGGTTCTCGTTGAGCCACGTGGACAACGGGACCAACAACGGCCCGAGCACGATCAGGCCCCACATGCCGTAGATGATCGACGGGACCGCCGCGAGCAGGTCGATGAGCGCCGACAGCGACCTCGACAGCCGGGCCGGTGCGTACTGCACGAGGAACGTCGCGATGCCGATGGACACCGGAACGGCGAGGAACAACGCGAAGAGCGAGCTCAGCACGGTCACCCTGAACATGTCGAGGATGCCGAACCGCATGTTGTCCGGATCGCTCGTGTTCCACTCGGACGACGTGAGGAAGTTGACGTTGTTCGCCAGGAGGGAGGGCGTCGCCTGCATGACCAGGACGATCGCGATCAGGGCGATGAGAGCGACGATGACGGCGCCGGCCGCCACCGTGACGCCCCGGAACACCGCGTCCGCCTTCTGCGAGGACCGGCCCTCGAGGAGGTCGCCCTTGGCGCCCTTCTCCGTATCCGGCACCGACCCCGAGCTGCCGGGGAGCCCGCCGGACTGCCCGGTGTTCCGGTCGACGGATTCGTGAACTGTCATGGGACCTTCAGTCGCTCGGGGGATGAGATGGCCGGTCACCGGCTCGCCGCGATCAGCGGCGGGCCGGTGACCCGGTGCATCAGGAGATCTCGGAGATGGCGGTCAGGAGCTGCTCGCGGAAGGCGTCGGGCACGGGGATGTAGCCCTCGTCCTCGAGCTGTGCCTGGACGTCCTCGGCCACCGCGATGTTGAGGAACGACCGGACGGCCGCGGCGGTCTCCGGATCCGCGTACGAGGAGCAGACGATCTCGTAGGTGGGGAGGATGATGGGGTAGGCGCCGGCGGCCTCGGGGACGTAGAACGACGAGGTGTCGATGACGAGGTCGTTGGTGCCCTCGTTCTGGAGCCGCGCCGAGTCGATGGTCACACCCGAGGTCTCGGCGTTGAGCTCGACGCCCTCCGGGTCCGCCGGGGTGATGACCTTGACCATCGAGAGGTCCTGGTTCTTCGCGTACGACCACTCGGTGTACGTGATGGTCCCCGGGGTCTGCCCGATGGCACCCGAGACACCCTCGTTGCCGCGGGCGCCCTCGCCGACACCACCGGTGAAGGTCTTGCCGGCGCCCTGCGTCCACGCACCCTCCGACGCCGCCTCCAGGTACTTCTGGAAGTTGTCGGTCGTGCCGGACTCGTCCGACCGGAAGATCACGGTGATGGGCTCGTCCGGGAGGTCCGTGCCCTCGTTCTCCTCGGCGATCGCCGGGTCGTTCCACGTGGTGATCTCACCGTTGAAGATCTTGGCGAGGGTGGGGCCGGAGAGCTTCAACTCGACGCCGTCGAGGTTGTAGGCCACGGCGATCGGGCCGAAGACGGCGGGGATGTGCCACGCCTCGGAGTCGCACCGCTCCTCGGCCGCCGCGTAGTCGGCATCCTTGAGCGGGGAATCGGATCCACCGAAGTCCGTGATCCCGCCGGTGAACTCGCTCACGCCGGCGCCGGAGCCGTTGGAGTTGTAGTTCAGCGTCTGACCCTCGCAGCTCATGGCGTAGGAGTTGGCGAAGATCGTCATGGCGTTGTTCTGGGCGGAGGAGCCCGACGCGGTCAGGGTCTCCTTGCCCGCGCATTCCGCGTCGGAGACACTCTGCGCCGCGGTGTCACCGCTTCCGGTGTTGTCATCCGAGCAGGCGGCGAGCCCGACCGCCGTGAGGGCGGTGAGGCCGAGAAGAGCACCGGTGCGCTTGAGGTTCACTGAATCTCCTTGGTTCGTCCGGCGGATAGCCCCCCGAACACGTCTTTGGCGACTGCAACACAAAGCCGGGCCGATACCGAGTCCCGACGAGCACAGAACCTAAGGGTCCGATATGAACGGTCTCGCCGGTCGAGATGAACGAGAGATGAACTCAGTGGATGCGTCACGGTTATGACCTCTCGGGGGATTCGTACGGCGCCCCCACCTGGGGTGATCGCCGACCTCCGAGGTCCCCGGACGGGGGTCTCACGCCGAGGCGTAGGTCACATCGCGGTGCTCGACGGTGAATCCGAGCTTCTCGTAGGTCCGGATGGCCGCCGCGTTGTCACCCTCCACGTAGAGGACGACCGACTCCGCGCCCACCGGACCCTCCAGGTGAGCTACCCCCAGCGAGGTGAGCAGCCCTCCGAGCCCGCGCCCCTGGTCGGACGGGTCGACCGCCACGACGTAGACCTCGCCCTCCACGGGGGAACCGGGCTCACTCACCGTCTTGGTCCAGTGGAAGCCCGCGAGCCGGGGCACCGGACCGGTGGTGTCGACGGCCAGGAAGATCGCCCCGGGGTCCACCCACTCCACAGCCAGTCGCTCATCGAGCTGGGCGCGGGTCCATCCGCCCTGCTCCGGGTGCCACGAGAACGCGGCGTTGTTGACGCGGAGGAACTCCTCGCGGGCGTCCAGTCCGGGCCATCGGGTGCCGCCCTCCGAGGCCGCCTCGGCGAGTGTGCCCGTCTCGATCCCCGCAGCGGGCCGCGTGGCGGGTAGCGCGGAGCCCGCGGGGGCGCGCCGG
>NZ_JAALEB010000139.1:0-3258 GCF_014145165.1 Dietzia sp. Cai40
AAGTGCGCCGGCTGCCCGCGTCGCACCCCGGCGGACCGGCATGCAGAGCTCCTGCGGCGCGCGTCGTCCTGAGGTGCCGGGCCGGGGCCGGGCACCTGACCCAGAGTTGCCGCCCCTCGCCGACTGCCCGCCCTAGAGTTGCAGCCGCGGGCCGACTGCCCGCCCTAGAGTTGCAGTCGCGCCAGCCGTCGTGCGCGTCGCCGTGCCCGCTGGAGTTCCGCGAGAAGTGCCTTGCCGGTCCACTGGCGGCGATCGGGTCCGGCCCGTTCGGCCTCGTGCACCAGCTCGACCATGTGCGCACACGCCGGCGTCTCGACACCGAGGTACCGACCCATCCGCACCACCTCCCCCTGGAGGATGTCGATCTCGGTCGGTCGGCCCCGGACCAGGTCGTCGTTCATCGACGACGTCCCGTCGGCGTCGACCCGCATGACCGCCCTGGCGAGCCTGCGGAACACCGGGGTGGGCAGCCGCATGACGGCCGGCAGCATGCCGGCGGGTACCGCGATGGGTACCCGGGACACCACTCCGGCGGCGGTGAAGACCCGGTTGGCCTCGGCCTGACAGAGCGCGACGCATCTGCGCAGGTCCCGGTCGAGGAGTTCGGTCCTCAGCGGGAGGCCGGACAACGCCTGGACCGCATTGTTCATGTTCAGCAGGACCTTGCCGTGCAGTACCGCCTGGATGTCGTCGGTCGCGCGCACCCGGAGATCGGCCTCCTCCATCACGCGCAGGAGCGGGGCGGCGAGGGGATGCTCGGCGATCCGGATCTCCCCGGTGCTGGTCCGACGGTAGGTCGCGGGGCCGGTCCGCGCGACGTTGAAGGGGATGATCCCGGCGATCACCGGTGTGGCGTCCACGCCCTCGCGGATCAGATCGGCCGAGTGCAGTCCGTTCTGCAGGCCCACCACCAGGGATCCCGGACGCAGGTACGGGACGAACTCGGCGGTGGCGGAGGCGGTGGAGCCGGCCTTGGTGCACACGAGCACCACGTCCGAGCGTCGGACGGCCACCGGCGTCTCGGCCAGGGTGAGCGCCTCGGCGGGCACGTGGAGGCGGTCCTCCACGCCCTCACCGGACTCCACGGTGAGTCCGACCGCGCGGATCGGGTCGAGGACATGAGGGCGCCCGACCAGCGTCACGTCGGCGTGGCGGGCGAGCCTGCCGCCCAGATAACACCCGACCACGCCCGCACCGATGACGGTGATGCGCAGCGGGGTGTCGGTGCCGACCATGGTGCTGGACGTTACGACATGCGCAGCGGTCCGGCGGTGGGATCGCGCGCGTGCCCACCGGGTCGAGGGGATCTCAGTGGCGCCGGGGTCGCAGAACCACCTCGGTCGGGTGGGCGTCGGGCCCCGAGTCGAGGGCGTGGCGCACCGCGGTGGCCACGGAGTCCGGGCTGAGGTGGGCCGACGGGTCATACTTCCCGCCCTCGGCGGCGACGATCGCCCGCTGCATGTCGGTGTCCACGCGTCCCGGATGGATCGAGGTGACGCGCAGGGCCGGTTCCTCGCCGCGGAGGGTGTCGGTGACGGCGCGCAGCGCGAACTTGGAGGCACTGTAGGAGCCCCAGCCCGGCTTGGCGGTGGTCCCGGCACCGGAGTTGATGACGACGACGTGGCCGCGGGCCGCGCGGAGCGCCGGGAGCAACACCCGGGTGAGCTCGACCACCGCGAGGACGTTGATCTCGAACGCGCGACGCCACTCGGCGGCGTCCGACTCGTCGATCCGCCCGAGGTCGGCCACCCCGGCGCAGTGGACCACCCCGTCGAGGGAGGTGATCCCGTCGGCGACCGATGACACCCCGTCGACCGTCGTCAGATCCGCGGTCACCACCCGGGCGGATCTGCAGGAGCGGGCCACCGACGCCAGTGCGTCGGCGTCGCGGCCCACCAGGATCAGGTCGTGATCCGACTCGAGCGCCCTGGCCGTGGCCGCGCCGATCCCGCGCGAGGCGCCGGTGATCATGACTGTGCCCATGTCCGGTGAGGGTAGACGCCGCGGAGGCTCAGCGGGCGGTCGCGGTCCCGTCGAAGGCGTCCAGGAGTGCGTTGAGGGCGGGGACCGCCGCCGACAGCGTCTCCCGGTGCTCCGGGGACAGGCGGGACAGGTGATCGGCGAAGTCCTGGTCGCGCGCCTCGAGCACCTGGTCGATCCGTGCCCGCCCGAGGTCGGTGAGCTCCACGCAGACGCCGCGGCCGTCCGAGTGGTCCCGCACGCGCTCCACGTAGCCCATGCTCTCCACCACGGTCACGGAATTGCTGGTCGTCGGGACCCGGACGTTCTCCAACCGGGCCAGGTCGCTCATCCGCAGCCGCCCGTGGCAGGCGAGCGTGTAGAGGATCGAGGTCTGTGCGCGGCTGAGGGCGTACTGGGTGTTCTGCCGCCGGACCAGAAGGTCCAGCCTGAGGAGGATGGGCCGGAACTCCGTCGCCAGTCCGCTCGTCACAGTGTCCACGCCGTGCCCCCTGACCCGTTCGTCCCCTCGGTCGCATGGGAGATGTAAGCACGTTCCGGGGCGGTTATGGGGCGTCATCCCGGGCCGTGAGGGATACTCTCGGCATGGATTTGTATCACCAGATCACCGGTTCCGGTCCCACGATCATCCTCATGCACGGTGTCTGCCACCGTGCGCACGCGTGGGACTCGGTCGTCCCGCTCCTGGCGGACCGGTTCCGGCTGGTGGTGGTGGACCTGCCCGGACACGGGGAGTCGGCGGATCTCCCCGACGCGGGTGACGTGCTCGAGTACATGATGGACCAATTGACTGAGCTCATCGCGGAGGTCGTGCCGGACGGGGAGCGCCCCCACGTCGTCGGGAACTCGCTCGGCGGCTTCCTCGCACTGGAGCTGGGGGCCCGTGGCCTGGCGAGCAGTGTCACCGCGCTCTCGCCCGCCGGGTTCTTCCGGTCCGACGCCGAGTGGCGCTACACGATGACCGTGTTCCACAGTCTGCGCCGGGCGGCCGGGAAGCTGGGCCGTCACATCCCCGTGGTGACCGAGAGGGCGGCGGGCCGTGCGGTGATGATGGCCGCGTTCTGCGCTCGGCCGTGGCGGTACCCCGCCGAGGCGGCGGCGATCGACGGCGAGGCGATCATCAGCAACACCGTGCTGGACCGGGCGGACCGCAGGACGTTCCTGTTCTCCGCGCCGGTGGACGAGGAGCTGCCGATCACCATCCGGTGGGGCCGGTTCGACCTGGTGCTGCCGGTCCGGCAGGTCTCGCTCGCGTCGAGGTTGTTCCCGCAGGCCCGG
>NZ_JAALEB010000013.1:0-7191 GCF_014145165.1 Dietzia sp. Cai40
GTTCGCGTGCTTGTGGGCGGCGTAGTTGTCCATCACCAGGTGCAGCTCGACCGGCTGGCCATCGGCGTCGACAACATCACGGTACGCCCGCTCGATCTGCTTCAGGAACGCCAGGAACTCCTGGTTTCGGTGTCGCGGTTTGAGCGCGGCTGTCACCTGCCCGGTGGCAATGTCCAGGGCCGCGAACAGAGTGCTGGTGCCGTGCCGGACGTAGTCGTGGCTGCGTCGCTCGATCAGGCCGGGCTGCATGGGCAAGATCGGCTGGGTGCGATCCAGCGCCTGGATCTGGGACTTCTCGTCCACGCACAGCACGATCGCGTTCTCCGGTGGCGCCAGGTACAGGCCGCAGATGTCGGTGACCTTGCCGACCAGTTCGGGATCGGTGGAGAACCGGAAAGACTCGGCCCGCCACGGCTTGATCCCATATGCCCGCCAGGCCGTGACCACCGTCGAGGCCGAGACCTTCAACCGCGCCGCCAGCAGTCGCGAAGACCAGTGAGTCACGCCCAAGCTCTTCGGCGGGGGCATCAAGGTCGCCGTCACGATCTCGGCGTGATCGATCGTGCGGGGCCGGCCAGAGCGCTTCTCATCTGCCAGTCCGGCAATACCCTTGTCCTCATACCTGGACCGCCAGAGGTTCACCTTCGGCCGCGACGCGCCGGCCAGCTCGGCGATCTCGGAATTGCGTCTTCCCTCCGAGGCCAGCAGCACGATCCGCGCCCGCTGCACCATGCCCGCCGACATCGATTGCGAGCGCGTCATTCTCTCAAGCTTCTCGCGATCGCCGGGACGCAACATCAATGCCGGGGCAGGTCGATTCGCCATGCCCCATGATTTCACAAACCGAACCGTAAAACTAATTCACACGCGCGCCACTAGGCGCGGCCTGAGCAGACCGCATCCGGCCCCCGCGGTGCGCTCCCCACGGGCAGGCGGGGGGATGGGCCCATACTGACCCCTCATCTCGCCTCTCTCACGGACTGACCGGACCCGTGGAGTTCCTCACCATTCTGTTCCTCATCGGCATCACCGCCGAGGCGATGACCGGTGCGCTGGCCGCCGGCCGCGAGCGCATGGACCTGTTCGGCGTGGTGATCGTCGCGTGCGTCACCGCCATCGGCGGCGGTTCGATCCGGGACGCCCTGCTGGACCACTATCCGCTCATCTGGGTGGAGAATCCGTCCTACCTCGCGCTGGTCGCGGCGGCCGCGGTCGTGACCGTGTTCGTCGCGCCACTCATGCGGCACTTCCGGGTGCTCTTCCTCGGACTCGACGCACTCGGACTGACCGTCTTCGCGATCTTCGGTGCTCGGATCGCCCTGGAAATGGGGCACGGCGTCATCATCGCCGTCGCCGCCGCGGTCATCACGGGCGTGTTCGGGGGAGTCATGCGTGACCTGCTGTGCGACCGGGTGCCACTCGTGTTCCGACACGAGCTGTACGCCAGCGTCGCCATCCTGGCCGCGCTCGTCTACGTGGGCCTCGTGGCTGCGGGCGTCCCGGAGAACTGGGGCGCCGCGATCACCCTGGTCGTGGGGTTCGGCCTGCGGGTGGCCGCGATCCGCTTCAAACTCTCACTACCGGTGTTCGACTACCAGGAGATCGAGCACCGTCCACGTGGACGCGGTCGGCACCGCTGGAGCCGGATCTCGTCGGACGACCTGGACTGACCTACCAGGCTTGACAATCAAGGATGGGGGCGGGCGAGATTGGCCCGTCGTAAGCTCGAACTGGTGAAATATCGCAGCGGGCGTCGGCGTGGACATCAGCCCACGATGAGCCGCTCGAGCATCGTGTGGTGCAGCACGTACTCGTCCGGGGTCGCGGGCGTCTCCTGCTCCCCGAAGTGGATACGACGGCGCGTGATCCGCGACAGGATGATCGCCTGCCGCAGGCCCGCGTAGACGTAGTAGAACGGCAGGTCGCGGACAGCGGAGCCGGTGAGCTGCTCGTACTGCGCCACCACGTCGCCGTGGTCGAACAGGTCCGGGATACCGGGGAACTCGAAGGTCACCGCGAGGTCCTGGAACAGGTCGTGGAAGTAGAGGAGCCAGCCCAGGTCCACCTCCGCGGGCGCGATGGCCGCCATCTCCCAGTTCAGCACCGCCGTGGGGCTGGTGCCGGTGTAGAGGATGTTGCCGATGCGGGCGTCGCCCCAGCTCAGTACGTCGGGGCCGGTCTCGGCGGGCCAGTGGGCCTCGATCCACTCGAAGGCCCGCTCGATCACCGGAATCCGCAGTCCGTCCTCCCGGGTCGTCCACTCGTAGTAGGCCCGCTGCTCGTCCACGTGGGCACGCAGCGCGCTCACCCCGTGCGCCGCGGCGAGCGACGGCAGCCGCCCGGCGGGATCCTCGATGCCGTGGACCGCGGCCAGGACGGCCACGGACTCCCGCTGGACCTCGGCCCGCTGCCCGGGATCCATCTCCAGCAGCCAGCCGTCGAAGACGTAAGGGGGATTGTCGACTGGGGCGAGGCCCGTGGCCCTGTCCATCACCAGGAAGGGCGTGCCGAGGATGGCCGGATCCTGCTCGAGCCAGCGGACACGGGGGACCGGCAGGTCGGTGTTCTCGCCGACCACCCGCATCACGTCGAACTGCTTGGCCAGGTCGTAGACGGGGAACACCGGAAACGCGCCGTCCTGCGGACACATCCGGGCCACCAGCTGCGCCGACTGCGGCTCGGCCGTGCCTCCTGGCGACGCCGGGCCGGCCGGGGTCCAGGTGGCGTCGAAGAGGACCGAGATGTTGGACATCCCCGAACTCTCCGGCCTGCTCACCGCCGAGACCTCGACACCTGCGGAGGCGTCGACCTCGTCGCGGGCCGCGAGCCAGGCGGTGAGGCGGTCGCGGAACTCGTCAAGGTCGGCCTCGCCCGAGGTCACCCGTTGGTGGAGTGGTTCGTCGGAGCGTGCGGTGGTCATGCGATCGTCGTCATGTGGTTCGGACCCTTCGTACGGACCTGATGCGCGGGCGGGACCCGCGATGAGCACAGTGTGACCCAACGCACAATCCGTAGGATCCGAAATGCGCATCCCCGCAGTCGCCCACGCGGTCTGGGGCGGCGGACCTCGTCGTCGTCGTACCTCGGCGCAGTGCTTCGCGGTAGTTCCCCGGACCGACAGGGGGTGGGGAGATCGGTGATCCGTCACCGACATGGGCGGATCGGTAGCCTCTGGGCGTGGGCCACCACGGCCCTTAATGCAACGGTAAACGTAGAAATAGGTGTGTTGTGTCGGTCCCCTTGAGCATCCTCGACCTGGTCTCCATCTCGGAAGGCTCCACCGCGCGTGAGGGCATCGCCGCCTCGATGGAGTCCGCGCAGCTCACCGATCGGCTGGGCTACTCGCGGCTGTGGTTCGCCGAGCACCACAACACGCCCAACCTCGCCTCCAGCGCCACGGCGTTGCTCATCTCGCAGGCGGCCTCGGTGACGGAGCGGATCCGCGTGGGCTCCGGCGGCGTGATGCTGCCCAACCACGCGCCGCTCATGGTGGCCGAGCAGTACGGCACGCTCGCTAACCTCCACGGCGACCGCATCGACCTGGGCCTGGGCCGCGCCCCCGGAACCGACGGGATGACCGCCCAGGCACTGAGCCGGTCGTCGGCCGAGCCGCAGGCCTTCGCCCAGCACATCTACGACCTGCAGGCGTGGTTCGGCGAGACCGGCACGGCGCACAGCACCCCGATCCTGTCGTCGGTCTCACAGGGCATGGAGGTGCCGATCTGGGTGCTCGGGTCCACCGTCAACGGCGCCTCGATCGCCGGGCAGTTGGGCTTGCCGTTCTCGCTGGCCTCGCACTTCGCGCCCGACCAGATCGACGACGCCATCCGCGTCTACCGGGAGTCCTTCAGCACCGAGGCGCCCACCGCACGCATCGACACGCCCCAGGTGATGGCCGGGATCAACGTGATCGTCGCCGACACCGACGAGGAAGCTCAACGCGAGTTCACCACCCTCCAGCAGATGTTCCTCGACCTGCGGGCCGGGCGACGCCGCAAGATCCAGCCGCCCGTCGACCCGGCGCAGTTCGCCGGCAGCTCGCCCGGGATGCTCGAGATCAGCGCGGTGGGATCACCCGAGACGGTCAAGGCGCAACTGGACGAGTTCGTGGAGCGCACGGGCGCGGACGAGCTGATCACCGTGACCTACGCGTTCGACCCGGCGGTGCGGAACCGGTCGATCGAGCTGCTGGCCGAGCTGTGGTTCTGAAACTGGATTGGTCCTGAGTCCGGTGGGGACTGCGCCGCGGCGCTGGTAGAACGAGGCATGGCCATCGACGCATTTGAACCCCACCCCCTCGTCCGCCTGCTCGGCATGCCTTCGGCGGAGTTCACCGCGAACGCCCTCGTCCGGGCGGTCGAAGAGCTGGGACTGGAGCAGGTGAACCTGCGCTACGTCGGCGGCGACGGCCGTCTGAAGACCCTGGCCTTCCCCATCAACTCCCGCCAGCACCTCCACGAGGTTCTGACGCGAGGAGAGCGCGTGGACGGCTCGAGCGTATTCCCCGGGACCGACACCGACGCCAGTGACGTCTACATCGTCCCGCGCCACCGCACCGCCTTCCTCAACCCCTTCGGCGAGCGGACCTCGCTCGACGTCCTGTGTTCCTTCTACCGCGAGGACGGCACGCCGCTGCCGTACGCGCGCGAGCAGGTCGTGCGCCGCGCCGCCGAGGTGCTGACCCAGGAGACCGGTATGACGCTCGAGGCCTTCGGCGAGCTGGAGTACTACCTCGCCCACGAGCCCGAATCGCTCTTCCCCGTGGAGGAGGAGCGCGGGTACCAGGAGTCGGGCCCCTTCTCCAAGCACGAGCGGGTCCGGGAGCAGGTGCTGGGTCATCTCTGCGCCATGGGGGTGCCGCTGAAGTACGCCCACGGCGAGGTCGGCAACATCCTCGAGGATGACCGTCAGCTGGTCCAGCACGAGATCGAGCTCCAGCCCGTGCCCCTGGAGCAGGCTGCCGACCACCTCGTCCTGGCCAAATGGGTGGTGCGCGAGGTCGCCTACGCCCACGGCCTCGAGGCGACCTTCGCGCCACTGGTGAGCGGCGAGGGCGCAGGCAACGGACTGCACATCCACAGCCGGCTCGTGCGGAACGGCACCAACACCGTCGTCACCAAGCAGGGGATCAACGACACCGGGCGACGATTGATCGCCGGCTACCTCTCGGCGGCCAGGGCGCTGGCCGCGTTCGGCAACACGGTCCCCACGTCCTACCTGCGGTTCACCGCCGGCGACGAGTCACCCGAGGACATCTGCTGGGGCGAGAAGGACCGCACCGGTCTGGTGCGGGTCCCACTGGCCTGGGGCGGCGACGTGCTGGCCGACATGGTGGCCCACGCCAATCCCGGAAGCACCGAGCCCGTCCCCGAACCGGCCACGGACCCCCAGACCATCGAGTTGCGACTCGGCGACGGCTCGGCAGACGTGCACCTGCTCCTGGCCGGCATGGCGGTCGCGGCGACGCGCGGCCTGAACGACCCCGGGAGCCTGGAGCAGGCCGAGCACCTGAAGGCGGACGACAACGACGACTTCGAGCAGCTGCCCTCCTCGTGTACCGAGGCGGCCGACGTCCTCGAGGCCGAGCGTGGGGTGTTCGAAGCCGACGGCGTGTTCCCCGAGCAGCTCATCGACGCCTTGCTCGCGGGCCTGCGCGAGGCCGACGACAACACGCCGGGCGGGGAGGGTGCTGACGACGAGACCGCGCGGGAGGAGCTCATCCGCCGTCACTGGCACGTGGGGTGAGTCCCGCCGTGACGCGGCTGGACTCGGCTAGTGGCCCGGCGGGCGATGAAAGGACGTGGTGACGACGCCTTCTGTATGGCGGTACGACGCAGTGTGTCTGAACCGTCGACTATCCTCGAAGCCATGGAAGGTGACGGGATGACGAGGGCTCAGCGTACTCAGCGACGCGTCCGCGCGATTCGGTCTATTCGCCGCACTTCAGAATTGGAAGGGGCCACTAGCACGAGCGCCACGCGAGCTGACCAGCTCGCATATGCGCGTGGCACCATCAGTGCCTCCGAGCTGGGGGATCGCGTCCGCCGCCGGTACAACATCTCCTAGCCGAGTGCCGCACCCGTGGGATTCAGGGAGCCATGAACGGAATTGGTCCGGGTATTTCATTCCCGGTACTACAGTGCTCAGGAACAAGCTGAATATCTCCGTTGTTGGTGATCTCCGAGACGCGGAGAACGATCTTGTCGAAGCGCGGCTCATCGAGCTCCGAGAAGTCCCAGAGCTCTTGGGTGAGCGAACGTACGACCTGGCGTTCTTCCAGGCGATCCACCGCCACTTATTTCAGGATGTCTACGCCTGGGCGGGCGATCTACGAACTGTGGGCATCGAGAAAGGTCGCGAGTCGTTCTGTCCGCCACTCGATATCCCACGGCCGATGGCATACGTGGCCCGGAGAGTATGGGAGTCGAACCGACTGGCGGGCATCCCGCCAGAGAATCTTCTCCGGGAAATTGCCCACTTATACGACTACGTCAACTTTGCGCATCCGTTCCGTGAAGGGAATGGACGCGCAACGCGTGAGTTCTTCGATCTACTGCTGTCCGAGACTGGCGTCGGGTTGGACTGGCAGCGAACTGATTCGGTTGAACTGCACAATGCGTGCCATGTAGCGAGATCCGCGGGTGACCTCGCACTGATGGAGAACATGTTCGCGAGGATCATCGATTCAGATCCCGCCTACGAATACTGATTCTCTTCTGGAAGCGCAGCAAGAAACCTATCGCTGAACCACCCCGGCGCGAGACGGGCGAACTCCGCGGGCTCTAGCCGACCTGCCCCCGCGGGCACCCGGCCGAGCACCGGGACCCCGGTCAGTCGGGGCAGATCCTCCAGGTTGAGGCGCTCGGCGAGGTCCGGTTCGTACGGCCACGAGCCGATCACGATCCCGGCACACCGGAGTCCCGCTGACTCGATCGCGCGGACCGCGAGCTCGGTCTCGGACAGTGTGCCCAGTCCCGCGCGGGCCACCACGACCACCGGGGCGGCGAGTGACCGGGCGAGGTCGAGCACCGTGAGGTCGGTGCCCAGGCGCACGAGCACGCCACCGGCGCCCTCGATCAGGTCGAGGCGGCCGGTCGGGGTGGCGGGCTCCTCAGCAGATGCGGAGGCTTCGGAGGAACCGGCGTCGGCGCCGCCGAGCCACCGCCGGATCGGCCCGAGGAGGTCGTCGAG
>NZ_JAALEB010000140.1:0-4736 GCF_014145165.1 Dietzia sp. Cai40
GGTCCGGGCGTCGGGGACCCGGGCCGACGAGGTCGCGGCGGGGCTGCCGGTGGTGCGTCCCGGCTGAGCGTTCGGCGACCCGGGCGGGTCCGGACGACCTGCGCATGAGAAGGGGCCCCACCCGCGGGACGGGGACACGGGACTGGGGTCACGGGGGTCGGGGAACGTACACTCGAACAGCACCGCCGGGGTCCGTCCGGGCGGACCGCCCCGAAACATGAGGGAGCACCACCAGGTGGAGAGCACGTCGTCACGTCCGGCCCCGTCCGGATCACTCCGCCGCACCAGTGGCCGCGCCGCCGTCGGTCTGGGTCTGCCCGACCCGTCCGTTCCCGGCCCGACCGGCCTGCCGATCGACACCGAGCGCATCGGTCCGGTCGAGGAGTGCGGTGTCTTCGGTGTCTGGGCTCCCGGCGAGGACGTCGCCAAGCTCACCTACTACGGCCTGTACGCGCTGCAGCACCGCGGCCAGGAGGCCGCCGGCATCGCCGTCGCGGACGGCGAGCAGGTGCTCGTCTACAAGGATCTCGGACTGGTGAGCCAGGTCTTCGACGAGAAGACCCTCGAGTCGATGAGCGGACACGTGGCGATCGGCCACTGCCGGTACTCCACGACCGGCGCCGCGTCCTGGGACAACGCGCAGCCCATGTTCAGGCCCACCACCGGCGGGGGGTCCGTGGTGCTGGGGCACAACGGCAACCTGGTCAACACGCAGGAACTCAAGCGCTACGCCACCACGATCGGCATCCGGGGTTACACCGAGAACAGCACCCACTCGGACTCGGACATCGTCTCCACCCTCCTCGCCCACGAGGCGGGTGACGGGGGCCTCGAGGAGGCGGCGGCCCGCCTGCTGCCGCGCCTGCGCGGCGCCTACTGCCTGACGTTCTCCGACGAGAACACGCTGTACGCCGCCAGGGATCCGCACGGGGTGCGCCCGCTCGCGCTCGGACGGCTCGAGAGGGGCTGGGTGGTCTCGTCCGAGACGTCGGCCCTGGACATCGTCGGGGCGTCGTTCGTCCGCGACATCGAGCCCGGTGAGCTGATCGCCATCGACGCCGACGGCGTCCGGTCGCGCAAGCTCTCCGAGCCCACCCCCAAGGCGTGCGTCTTCGAGTACGTGTACCTGGCGCGTCCCGACTCGGTGATCAACCAGCGGCTGGTCAACTCCGCCCGCGTGGAGATCGGCCGCAAACTGGCGGTCGAGCACCCCGTCGAGGGGGACCTGGTGATCCCGGTGCCGGAATCGGGGACACCGGCCGCCGTGGGCTACGCCCAGGGGTCCGGGATCCCCTTCGCCCAGGGGTTGACCAAGAACGCCTACGTCGGCCGTACGTTCATCCAGCCCAGCCAGACGATCCGGCAGCTCGGCATCCGGCTCAAGCTCAACCCGCTGCGCGAGGTCATCCAGGGGAAGAAGCTGGTGGTGGTGGACGACTCGATCGTCCGCGGCAACACCCAACGGGCCCTGATCCGGATGCTGCGGGAGGCCGGCGCCCTCGAGGTCCACGTCCGTATCGCCTCCCCGCCGGTCCGCTGGCCGTGCTTCTACGGCATCGACTTCGCCAGCCCCGCCGAACTGATCGCCAACGGGGTCGACGCCACCGACGGGATGCTCGAGGGCGTCCGCAGGGCGATCGGGGCGGACACCCTCGGGTACATCTCGGTGGACGGGATGATCTCGGCCACCGGGCAGCCGCGGGACGAGTTGTGCGCCGCGTGCTTCGACGGCCACTACCCCATCCCGCTCCCGGACGACTCGCCGATGAGCGCGGCCGTCCTGGCACTGGCCGCCCAGGTCGACGGTGAGATACCCGATCGGCACCTGGTCCTGCACGACAACGCGGACGCCGTCCGCCGACCCTGACCGGGCGCCCGACCACGGGCGCCGATGAGGAGAACCGAAGATGACCGAGAACCCCCACCCCGCGAGCGGCGCCTCGTACGCCGCCGCCGGAGTCGACATCGACGCCGGCGAGCGCGCCGTCGAGCTGTTCGCGCCCCACGCCAAGCGCGCGACCCGGCCGGAGGTGATGGGTGGCCTCGGGGGCTTCGCCGGGCTGTTCTCCCTGAAGAACTCCTACCGTCAACCGCTCCTGGCCTCGTCGACGGACGGCGTCGGGACCAAGATCGCGGTGGCGCAGGCCATGGACGTCCACAACACGGTGGGCATCGACCTCGTGGCCATGGTGGTGGACGACCTGGTGGTGTGCGGGGCCGAGCCGCTGTTCCTCCAGGACTACATCGCGATCGGCAAGGTCGTGCCGGAACACGTGGCCGACATCGTCGAGGGGATCGCCGAGGGCTGCGTCCGGGCCGGTTGCGCGCTGCTGGGCGGCGAGACCGCCGAGCACCCGGGACTGATGGCCCCCGGCGAGTACGACATCTCGGGCACCGGGGTCGGGATCGTCGAGTCCGACGAGGTCCTCAAGGCGGAGAACGTCCGCCCCGGCGACGTGATCGTGGGGATGGCGTCCTCGGGCCTGCATTCCAACGGGTACTCGCTGGCCCGGCACGTACTGCTGGAACTCGCCCGCCTCCCGCTGGAGGGGCACGTAGAGGAGTTCGGTCGCACCCTGGGTGAGGAACTCCTCGAGCCCACCCGCATCTACGCCCTGGACTGCCTGAGCCTCATCGCCGAGACCGACGTCCGGGTGTTCAGCCACGTCACCGGTGGAGGCCTGGCGGAGAATCTCGCGCGGGTCATGCCGCGCGGACTGGTCGCGCGTCTCGACCGTGGCCGCTGGCCCGTGCCCGCCGTGTTCGGCACGATCGCCCACCACGGCCGTGTCGAGCAGGCCGAGATGGAGCGGACGTTCAACATGGGGGTCGGGATGATCGCCGTGCTCCCGGCCGAGGACGTGGACCGCGCGCAGGCGGTGCTCACCGCCCGGCACGTGGACAACTGGGTGATCGGACACGTGGACAAGGCCGGGGAGGTCGCCGCGGACGGACCGCGCGTCGTCCTCGAGGGATCACACGCCCGCTTCTAGCCGGGCGGCGCACCCCGCCACACGAACGTGGGCCGGGCATCCTCGCTGGATGCCCGGCCCACGTGTAGGCGGCGGTCGGGGAGTGCGGTCAGAACCTGCTGTCGCCGTCGGACCACGACCCGTACGGGTCGTCGTCCTCCTCGGCACCGGGCCGATCGGTGCTGAGGCGTGTGGTGGGCGCGCCACCACCGGCCAACTCCGCCTGGAGACGTTCTAGGTCCGTCTGCGGAGTGTTGTACTTGAGTTCGCGAGCGACCTTGGTCTGCTTCGCCTTCGCGCGGCCTCGGCCCATTGACCTGACCCCCTCGGAAACGGTGCTGGGCCACCTCGGGGGTGCCCATCAATGTGAGTATCTGCCTGTCCACAGGATAGCGTGCCCGGCGCGGAATGTCCGCCCGGGTGTCGTGGGGGCCACCTCGGGCTCCTACGCCTGGCCGCGCAGCCTGCGGATCGCCTCACGTCCGGCCTGCGGGCCGGAGTCGTGCGGGACGGAGTCGGGATCGATGGCGGCGGAGACCCCGTCCACCTCGAGAACGGTGTCGGACGGCACCGACCGCTTGAGCAGGGCGAGCGCCACCGGGCCGTACTCGTGGTGCTGGACGACGGTCCCCACGCGCCCCACGGTGCGGCCACCGGCGAGGACCTCGGCGCCGGGGGAGAGCGACTGGTCGCCGCCGGAGCCGTCCAGGTGCAGACGCACGAGGACCCGGGGGGACTTGCCGAGGTTGTGGACGCGGGAGACCGTCTCCTGGCCACGGTAGCACCCCTTGTCCAGGTGGACCGCGCCGCGCTGCGCCACCTCGCCGATCCACGTGGGGATCTCGTGGGGGATGGTCTTCTCGTCGGTGTCCACGCCGAGTCGCGCCCGGAGCGGGTCCGTCTCCACCGCGCGGAGGGCCTCGAACGCCCACGAGCCCGCCGGACGGGCGCCGGCCCGGACCGCCGCGTCGAACCATCCGGTCAGCCCGGCCCGGGGGACGAGGAGATCGACCGAGCCCGCCAACGGCCACGGCATCCGACGTGCGATCCCGCCCCCCGGCAGAGGGACGCTCGCGTAGTCGCCGACGGGGAGCTCCACCATGGTCCCGTCCGGAGCGGTGAGGGCACCGGGGAGCCCGGTGCCGGCGAGGGTGACGACGACGAGGTCGGCGGCCTCCGGAGTGGCGTCTGCCCAGAAGACCATCCGGGTCAGGAACGTGAGCAGGGCCGCGCCCCGGCCGGGCTCGGTGTCCATGACGAGTGTCCCGTCGACGTCGGAGAGCACCACGTGGTGCTCCACCCGACCGTTGGCGTCCAGGATCAGCGTCTCGCCACCGGAGCGGTCCTCCAGTTCGGACACGTGCTGGGAGACGAAGCCCTCGAGCCAGCTCAGCCGCTCGCCACCGCCGATGGTCAGCACGTCGCGGTGGGAGCGGTCGACGACCACCACGGAGGTGGTGGCCGTGCGCTGCTCACCGAAGGGGTCGCCGTAGTGGAACGGGACCCCGGCGTCCGGGCCGGGACCCGGGGTGTCCACGGCGCCGGGACGGGTCAGGATCGGGCTGTGGTAGCCATTGTCGGTCCGGTCGGGCACAGCTGGGACGGTCACGATCGCGATCCTACGTGCGTCGTCGTAGTGTTGCCGCCATGGGCACTGCGGCGGGAGAAGGAGCGGACCGGGCGACGGACCGGGGGGCGGACGCGCGGGTGGTCGTCCTGGTCGCCGGCGGGCCGGACGGCCCACGCCCCCGGGTGCACCCCGCC
>NZ_JAALEB010000141.1:0-1598 GCF_014145165.1 Dietzia sp. Cai40
CGTCGACAGAACCCCGCCATATAACGGCGAAAGCCACAGCGGCGACGGTTGGCGGCATGCCGTCCCGCACGGGTGTACCCCAACGGGATCCTGCCGCGAGCAGGAGTCATCGACAGCAGCATGACGCTCGGACGCTCGGCACCCCAAGGAACGGCGGGGCTCCAGGTGTGACCGCGACGAACTGCCCGGCCCTTGTCTGGATAGTCGTTAAGATAAGGACTCGTTGTCCACTTTTCGTGTTCGCAGTGATGACATCGGACAGATCATCAACGACGGCTCCTGTCCGGTCTGCGTGCTATCCCACTATGGAGGTTGTTAGTGACTCGTCGACGTGGGTTCCTCGCAGAGATGCAGCGGCAGGCTCGCCTGGCCGAGCAGCGTCAGCGTGCAGCAGCCCGTCAGCAGGTGGCAGCCGTACGGCGTGCCGAGCAGGCGCAGCGGGCTGCGGAGCGTGCGCAGGTGGCTGCGGCGCGCTCCGCGCAAGCTGACCGTAAGCGATTGGAGCGCGAGGCCCGAGCAGCGCATGTCGAAGCCATGCAAGCTCGGGTGGAGTCACTAAATGCAGAGCTGGCTGAGCACTATGCAGAACTGGACGGGCTTCTGGAGGCAACCCTTGACGTAGACGACTATGTCGATCTCGAGGCTTTACGTGTGACCGCCCAACATCCACCGTTTCCCAGGTCAGATCTCCGCACCCCCGTCCCCGCGCCAGCGCCGATCCCGGAGCCTCCACTTCCCGTACGCCGTGAAGTTGCGCCACCGAAAGGCCCGTTCGGACGGAAGAAGAAGTTGGCCGCAGCCGAAGCCGAGGTTGATCGCCGCTACGCCGCCGATTACCAGGCATGGCAGGCCGCGATGGATTCGCTTCCTGCGCGCCAGGCAGCACAAGCTGCGGAGCATGCCGAGCTTGAGCGCGTCCGGCTCCAAGCGCTGGCAAAAGCGACCGCACAGTATGAGGCGGAGTCCGCGGAGAGGGAGCGTGCGGCGCGAGAACAGAACGACGAGTTAGACCAACTGATCGCCGGGCTCGGGTACGGCACGGTCGAGGCAGTACAGGAGTATGTCGGAATCGTGCTGGCCAACTCTGTCTACCCTGAGCATTTCCCTGTGGGTCATGAGTCCGAGTTCGAGCCGGCCACAGCAGAGCTCACGCTTCGGGTCACAATGCCTGGTCCAGAGACTGTGCCAACCATTAAGGCGTACAAGTACACGAAGTCCACCGACGAAATCGGTGAGACGCAGCTTTCGCAGAAGGCCGCCAAGGACCGCTACGCAGGCATCGTGCACGCTGTCGCACTGCGTAGCTTGCATGAAGTTTTCGAGGCTGACCGCCGCGGGCTGATTCGCAGCATCTCACTCGAGCTAGGCACCGAGACGATCAGTCCCGCCACAGGGCGTGAGACCTACGTTCCCTTTGCCGCTGTAGCCGTTGACCGCGACTCGTTCAACGAGCTGGACCTCTCGGAGATTGTCCCGGCCGTAACACTCCAGCATCTCGGCGCGGTGGTCTCGAAAAACCCGCACGGTCTGGCCCCGATCAACCCATCTGGCATCAGGCGCCTCTAGGAGACTGCTGAACAAGCTGTGATCTTGGCCGC
>NZ_JAALEB010000142.1:0-8434 GCF_014145165.1 Dietzia sp. Cai40
GGGCCGCCGCCGGGCCGCGGTGGCGAGGCGCCCCCGTCCCCGTAGGCTCGGCCCCCATGACCAGCAGTCGACCCGACCCGGTGCGGTACCCGGTGATCGATCCCGTGGCGGCGGGGCGGCCCGCTCCCGAGGTGGTGCGGACCGCCTCGTCCCCCGTGACATCCGGCCTCGCGCGCGTCATGGACGACCTGGTGCGGATACCGGGCACCAGGTACCGCATGGGGCTGGACCCGGTGATCGGTCTGGTGCCCGTCGTGGGGGACGCGCTGGGGACCGTGGTCGCGGCCGCGGTGTTGGCCGAGGCGATCCGCAACCGGGTCCCCGTCCACATCCTGTTCCGGATGGGCTGGAACTACCTCGTCGACGCGGTGCTCGGCGTGATCCCCTTCGTGGGCGACGTGGCGGACGCCGCGCACAAGGCCACGTCCAAGAACCTGCGCCTGGTGGACCGGACCATCGCCGAGGGCAGGCGCGTGGACACCGACGCCCGCGGCTACCTGCTCCGCGCGGTCGGCGCGGTGGGTCTGATGCTGCTGGTGTTGATCGGCATGGCCGGGCTCGCGCTGTGGGGCCTGCTCAGGGTGATCGGGCTGTTCTGACCCCGGCCGGCAGGCCCCCGACCCCCCCGGCCGGCAGCCCCCGGCCCACAGGCCCCCGGCCTACACGGAGGTCACGGGCAGGAGGCGCCGCACCACGTCGTCCAGCGTGAGGACCCCCCTGACCTCGGAGACGTGGGTGCCGGGGTGGCCGCCGGATTGTTCGACGACGACGAGGTGTGCCCGCGCCTCACGCATCCGGCGGAACGCCTCGGCCACCGAGAGATCGTGCTCGAGGGACAGGCTCGGCCGCATGAGCTCCCTCGCCGTGGCCGCCGCCTGGATGTTGATCGCGTCCCGCGCGTGCACCACGCCCACCGCGGTGTCGCTGTCCATCACCAGCAGGCGCAGGTGACCGGTGCGGCGGGCCGTCTCGCGGATCTCCTCGGGCGAGGCGTCCACGTCGACCGAGGACATCTCCTCCGGGGCGGCGGGGGTGTCCACGCCGCGCTCGCCCAGCAGGTCACCCACGGTGAGCTCCTGCAGCTCCAGTGCGTTGAGCAGCTGCCGGTGGTGGGTGTCGTCGAGCGTGCCGGCCTCACCGGAGTGGCGCACGAGCTCCCGCAGGGAGTCGGCGTCCTGCCCGGAGGCCACCTCGTCGCGGGTCTCCACCCCGATCCGGTGGAGGATCCGGTTGGCGAGGGTGTTGAGCATCACCAGCAGCGGGCGGGTGATCCAGAGGAAGCCCCGCATCGGTATCGCCAACAGCGTGGCCGAGTACTCGGGGTGCGTGATGGACCACGACTTGGGAGCCATCTCGCCCACCACGAGGTGCAGGAACGTGACGATGAGCAGGGCGATGACGAACGCGATGACGTCGGCCGTCCAGTAGGGCAGGCCCCAGCCGGCGAACACCGGGGTGAGCCAGTGGTGGACAGCGGGCTTGGTGATGGAGCCGAGCGCCAGTGCGCACAGCGTGATCCCGAGTTGGGATCCCGCCAGCAGGAGCGTGAGCTCGGAGGCGTTGCGCAGGGCGGCCCGGGCGGAGGCGCTCGACGCCGCCGCGTCCTCGAGGCGGTGGCGACGCGCGGAGATCAGCGAGAACTCGACGGCGACGAAGAACGCGGACGCCGCGATGAGGACGATCGTGGCGAGCACCACGACGAGCGGGTTGCTCATGAGGCCCGATCCGGCCTCGGCGGCGAGCAGGGTGGTGGTGGGGTTCATCGCGCGGCCTCCTCGACCACGACGTGCAGTTCGGCCGGCACGCGTCGTTCGATCCGGCGCACCTCGGTCCGGAGGACCCGGTCCGCGGAGAACTCCTCCAACACGTCCGTGTCGGGAAGGGGGATGTCGACACGGTCGCCCAGCTCGGGCAGGTCACCGGTCGTCTCGACCACCAGCCCGCCGAGCGTCTCGGCGTCCACCTCGGGCAGGGTGATCTCGAGCAGGCGTTCCACCTCGTCGAGATGGGTGTCGCCGGACAGGAGCCAGCCCAGACCCTCGCTGACCGGGGTCCCGGCGGCGAGCTGGGGATCGTGCTCGTCCGCGATCTCGCCGACGATCTCCTCTGCCATGTCCTCCATCGTCACGACGCCGGCGAAGCCGCCGTACTCGTCCACCACCACGGCCATCTCCGACTTCTCGGCGCTCAGGCGGGCGGCCACCTCCGGCAGGGGCAGGGAGGTGGGCACGATGATCGGCGCGCGCATCAGGGCGGACACCGCGGTGAGATCGGCCTGGTCGTCGTCGCACACCGAGAGCAGGTCGTGGAGGTCCACGATGCCGATCACGTCGTCGGAGTCGTCGCCGACGACCGGGTAGCGGGTGTGGCCGGTGGCCATCTTGGACAGGACCTCGTTGACCGTGTCCTCCGCGCGGACCACATCGGTGCGGCTCCGCGGGATCATGGCGTGCTCGGCGGGTTGTCCGGGGAAGTCGAGCATCCTGTCCAACAGGTCGCTGAGCTCCTCGGACAACTCGCCGGTCTCTTCGGACTCGGCGACGATGTGCTCCAGGTCGCGGGCGGTGGCGGAGTGCTCCTTGTCATGCACCGGCTCGATACCGACGGCCTTGAGCAGCGCCTCGGACGCCTTGTCGAACAGACCGATGAGCCAGCCGAACAGAGCGAGGTAGATCGTGGTGGACCGGGCCAGCCAGCGTGCGACCGGCTCCGGCTTGGCGATGGCCAGGTTCTTGGGCACCAACTCGCCGAAGATCATCTGCACGACCGTCGAGAAGAGCAGTGCCAGCACCGTGCCGACCACCACGCCGACTCCCTGCGGCACGGACGCCAGGCCGAGGAGTTCGCCGATCGAGCGGCCGATGAGCGGTTCGGCCACGTAACCGACGACCAGGGTGGTGACGGTGATACCGAGCTGGGCGCCCGAGAGCATGAAGGATGTTCGTCTGGTCACGCCGAGGACGCGTGCCGCCGCCGGGTCGCCCTTCTCCGCCGCGGCCCCCATCCGGGAGCGGTCGACGGCCATGAACGCGAACTCCTGGGCCACGAAGTAGCCCGTGAGCGCGGTGATCGCCAGGACCACCACGACTCCGACGAGTAGTGAGAGCGCGATGCTCATCCGGTGTTCCCCCTTCCGAGAAGGGGGCTGATAGATCGGGCCGGTGTATCGGCTCGGCTCACTGGAGGTGCTCCTGCGCTTTCGTCGGGGTCGCCCACGGGCCGGTGCCCGGGGTGACTACCGATTGTCCCGCCCATCGCCGGAAATGTCGACTCCGTTCCGGCGTGTGGCGTCGCCGGGCGTGTCAGTGGCCGGCGGAGCGTATCGCCCGGGAGACGGCGTCCAGCGCCATCAGGCGGACCGTGTCGACGTCGGCGGCCACCTCGCCGGTGGCCACGGCGACGAAACCGTCACCGTCGTACCGGGTGTGCGGCGGAGTCAGCGCCCGGGCGAGCCCGTCGTGGGCGCCCTGTGCGACGACGAAGCACGCGGTCTTGTCCAACCTCGCGTTGGTCATCACCACTCCGATGGTGGTGTGGACCCGATCGGAGGTGTAGTCGAACGGCGGGACCAGGTTCGCGACACTGTCGAGGTCGACCTCGGTGCCGCCCGGGTCGACGTCCCCGTAGGCGTTCACCGCGCACAGCGCCCCCACGACCAGGTCGCCCAGTGTGCTCTCCGCGTACCGGATCCCGCCCGCACGGAGGTTCTCCACCCCGCGCCACTGCGACGTGAACGCCCCGGTCCCCGCACCGAGCTGCCCCACCTCGAACCGCGGCCCGCTCGCCGCGACCGCGGCGGAGTAGCCGTCCTCCGCCGTCGGCCGGACCTTCGGGTCGCCGACCCCGAGGTCGAACAGCGCCAGGGTCGGCACGATCGGGACGCGTCCACCGGGAGTGGGCACGCCCCGCCCGGCCTCCTCGAGGAACCGCATCACCCCCTCGGCGGCGGCCAGGCCGAACGCCGATCCGCCGGTGAGGAGGACCGCGTCTATCGAGGTCACGGCCTTGTCGGGGGCGAGTGCGTCGAGGTCGCGGGTCGCCGGGGCGCCACCGCGCACCTCTCGTGAGGCCACCGCCCCCTCGGGGAGGAGCACCACCGTGCACCCCGTCATCGCCGACGGGTCCGTCCAGTGGCCGATCGAGACTCCGGGCAGGCGGGTCCGGGGTGTGCGGGGCTCCATCGGGCAAAATTAGCGTGCCGACCATCCGACCGGCAACGGTGTCGACCGGCCCCTCAGTCGGCGGAACCCTTCTGCCAGGTGCTCCACGGGACAGCCCAGTCGCCGTTCTGCCAGATCCCCTGCTCCGGGCCGCCGGTGTTGCGGACCTCGACGATGTCCCCGGCGACCGCCTGGTCGAAGTACCAGGACGCGTCGTCCGGGGAGAGGTTGAGGCATCCGTGCGAGACGTTGGTGTTGCCCTGGGCCCACATCGACGAGGCGAGGGCGTGGAAGTAGATGCCCTCGTTGGTGAGACGGACCCCGTGGTCGACGGTCACCTTGTAGCCGACGTCCAGCGGCAGACCGTAGGTCGACGAGTCCATGAGCACCGAGCTGGCCTTGTCGAGGACCGTGTAGACGCCCCGCTGGGTCCAGAAGTGCATGCTCACACCGTTGTAGGTCGCCCACCCGCCCTTGCCCATCGACGTGGGCATGGTCTTGACCAGCTCCTGGTTGTGGAACACCGAGACCGTCTTGGTGACGTCGTCGGCGATGGCCACCCGTCGGTCACCGATGGTGAAGTCCACCTCCGCGCCCTCTCCGCCCCACTGGCCGCCGCCGAGGTTCCGGCCCTCGGTGTCCAGGTCCACGTGGACCCGGGTGCCGGTGGCGTAGTAGTCCCTCGGGCGCCAGTGCGCGGTGGTGTCGTCGAGCCAGAACCAGTTGCCCTCGACGGCGGGCTCGGTGGTGACCGTCATGTGCTTCTCCACGGTGGCGCGGTCGGCCACCGGCTGATCGAATCTGGCGCCCACGATGATCCCGACGCCGTACTCCCGGCCCGACTCCAGTGCGCCACCGCCCGGGGTGACCAGGGTGGGGCTGATGATGGCCTGAGGATTGGCCATGGTGAACGTGCGCGTGTCGGTCCTCGGGCCGCCCGTCGCACCCCGATAGGTGACGTCCAGGGTGTAGGTGCGCCCGTACCCGAGGGTGACCGCCGGCTCCCACGAGGTCGCGTCCCGCGACAACTCGCCCTCGATCTCCTTGCCCGCGTCGTTGGTGAGGACCACCTCGGTCAGGGAACCGTTCTCGACCCGGGCCCGGACGCCGTCCACCACGGCGACGTCCGTCGCCCCGTCGGCCGGGGTGATCCGGAGGGTCGCCGGCTCCGGTGCCTGAGACGTCTCACTCGGGGTGGTCTCCCCGGCCGAACCGGTGGGGACGGGGATGGTGCATCCGGTCGCGATGAGCAGGAGGGCCAGTAGCCCGGCGAGGATGACGAGGGGGACCTGCGCCGCCGAGCGCGAGAGGTACCCGGACCGGGACAAGGACATGCGTGACTCCGAGGCAGAACTGAGGGTGTACCGGTGAGTACCGGCTTATGTGCACATGATGCACGTCGGGTCCGACACGACGCGAACCCACACGGGCGCATCCGGCGTGTCGTTGTGGAGTTGTGACCGGATCGGGCCGGGACGCCCCCGAAACGTGAGGAGCGTCTCGGATGGCGGGGTGCCGGCCACGGTCCCGCGCCGCGCCACCGAGGAGGCGCACGGAGCGGGGCGGAGGAGTACAACGGAGGCCATGAGTATCGAACGCCCTGTGACCATCATCGGCGGCCACGGCAAGGTCGCCCTCCGCGCCGCCCGGATCCTGTCGGAGGCGGGTGCCCAGGTCAACTCCGTCATCCGCAATCCGGACCAGGCCGACGACATCCGCGAGGTGGGCGCGACGCCCGTCGTCGCGGATGTCGAGACACTCGACGTGGACGGCCTGCGGGAGGTGCTGCGCGACAGCGGCTCCGTGGTGTGGGCCGCCGGCGCCGGTGGCGGGTGCGCCGACCGCACCTACGCGGTCGACCGCGACGCGGCGATCCGCTCCATGGACGCCTCCGCGGAGGAGGGGGTCGAGAGGTACGTCATGATCTCCTATGACGGGGCCCGCACCGACCACGGAGTGCCCGAGGACGATCCGTTCTTCCCGTACGCCCAGGCCAAGGCCGCCGCGGATGCCCATCTCCGGGAGTCCGACCTGCAGTGGACGATCCTCGGTCCGGGGATGCTCACCGACGACGCCGGCGGGGAGACGATCGGCGTGGGCGCCGACAAGCGGGACGACCGGGCCACGAGCCGGGACGTCGTGGCCGCCGTCACGGCGGCCGTCCTGCGACGGCCGGACACCATCGGTCGCACGATCGAGTTCTCCGACGGCGAGACACCCATCGGTGAGGCACTGACCAGGGAGTGACGCGCGGGTGACCCGGCGGGGACCGGTCGCCCACCGGGTGGGCGGGGCACCGCGCCGGGGGCGGCACGGCTATCCTCGACCGGTGCGAATCCTGGTGGGCGGCTCGTGGATCACGGTGTCCTGCGCACTTCTCACCGCGTTGTGGAGCGTCCCGCAGTTCCTGGCGACCGGCACCGTCACCCTGAGTTCGCACCCACTCTTCGTGATCCTGTTCCTGTTCCCCGCGCAGATCGGGGTGCCGGTGTGCCTGCTCGTGGCACTGAACTCGGTACTGTTGCTCTCCCGCGGCCGCCTGGTCACCAGCCCGCGACGGTTCCTGGCCGGGGGCCAGATCCTCACTGTCGCGCTGTTGGGCATCTGCGCGTTGCTCCTGGTCCTGCCGACCACGTTCGGGCGGGAGTTCATCGTGATGGCGCTGGCCTTCCAGGTGGGGCAGGTCGTGGTGGCCGTGGGGCTCGCACTCCATCTCCTGCGCCGCCGCCCGGAGACGGCCGATCCGACCCCGCCGGTGCCCACCGACCCGTGAACCCGGGCCCACCGACCCGTGAACCCGGGCCCACCGACCCGTGTAACCGGGTCCTCTGACCCGTGACCCGGTCGGCCCTGTCCCGGCGAGGCGGGTGTCCGGGCTGACACTATGGGTCCATGCGTGCCATCCACATCTCATCCCATGACGGACCCGCCGCCCTCGAGGTGGTCGACCTCCCAGAACCGGAGCCGGGAGCGGTCCTCATCGACGTCCACGCCGCAGGGGTGACCTTCCCCGAGGTGCTCCAGACCCGCGGGAAGTACCAGATGTCGCCCCCGCTGCCCTTCGTCCCCGGCTCGGAGGTGGCCGGCGTGGTCCGCTCCGCTCCCGAGGGATCCGGTTTCGCCGCCGGCGACCGCGTGTGCGCCTTTCCCGGCCTCGGCGGATTCGCCGAAGTGGTCTCCACCGAGCCCTCACAGGTGTTCCGGCTGCCCGACTCGTTGACCTTCGCCCAGGGGGCGTCCATCCCCATGAACGTCCTGACCGTGCACTTCGCGCTGGCGCACCGCGGCCGGCTCCAGCCCGGGGAGACGGTTCTCGTGCACGGCGCGGGTGGCGGGATCGGGATCGCCGCCACGCAGTTCGCCGTCGCGTCCGGCGCCCGCGTGATCGCGGTGGCCTCCACCGGGGACAAGCGGGAACTGGCACTCAAGGCAGGCGCGTCCGACGCCATCGCGCCGGAGGGGTTCAAGGACGCGGTGAAGGAGCTCACCGGCGGGAAGGGTGTCGACATCGTCGTCGACCCCGTGGGCGGTGACCGCTTCACCGACTCCATCCGGTCCCTCGGACAGGAGGGCCGGATCCTCGTGATCGGGTTCACCGGCGGCGAGATCCCCACGGTCAAGGTCAACCGACTGCTGCTCGGGAACAAGAGCGCCGTCGGGGTGGGCTGGGGCGAGTACTGGATGAGCAACCCCGGTTACCTGCAGAAGCAGTGGACCGAGGTGGAGCCGCTGCTGGCCGCCGGGAAGCTCGACCCGCTCGTCGGTGCGGAGTTCCCGCTGGACAAGGCCACCGAGGCCCTCGAGCTCATGGACGGCCGTGGCGCGGTCGGCAAGATCGTGCTCACCACCGGGCGCTGAGCGACCCCCGGCCCGGAAGCCCCGTCGAGTCCATCACCCCATCGAGAAGAGCGTTCCGCGCACCCGCTCTCGGCGGATGTGTGCGGAACGCTCTTGTCGACGAGACCGCCGGGCCGCCGGGCCGGCGAGCCCGACGAGCCCGGCGAGACCGACGGGCCGGCGACGGCGAGGTGAGCCCGGACCCCGCGGGCCGGATCTAGAAGGCGCCCTCCGGCATCCGCATGACGTCCAGGTCCAGGGCCTCGATGGTGGCGCGGGCGGCGGCGACCTGCGGCAGGTGGGCCCGCGCGAAGTGGCCGGCCACGACGACCTTGCCGGTGTAGAAGTCGTGGTCGTCGCCCGTCGCGTCGGCCAGTCGGACCGACGCCACCGTCGCCTCGCGGAGCAGCATCCACCCCACCATGAGGTCGCCGACG
>NZ_JAALEB010000143.1:0-5662 GCF_014145165.1 Dietzia sp. Cai40
GGGGGTAGTCCTTCAGATATCCCGAGCCGCCGAAGCACTGCAGCGACTCCGCCAGGCACTGGTAGGAGCGCTCGGACCCCACGCCCTTGACGATCGGGAGCAGCAGGTCGTTGACGGTGTGCGCCAGTTCCGGGCCGGCGCCCGAGACGACCTCCGCGGCCACGATGTCCTGGTGGGCGGCCGCATAGAGGTACACCGCGCGCAGTCCCTCCGCGTACGCCTTCTGGGTGAGCAGCGACCGGCGCACGTCGGGGTGGTGGATGACGGTGACCTTCCCGGCGTCGGGCTTCCCGGCGTCGGCCATGTCGTTGCCCTGCACGCGCTCCCGGGCGAACTCCAGCGCGTTGAGGTAGCCCGTGGACAGGGTGGAGATCGCCTTGGTCCCCACCATCATCCGAGCGGCCTCGATGGTCTTGAACATCTGCTTGATTCCCAGGTGGGAGTCCCCGGCGAGGAAGCCGACGGCGGGCCGGCCGTGTGCGCCGAACGCCACCTCGCACGTCGCGGAGGCGGTGAGCCCCATCTTCTTCTCGATCCCGGTCACGTACACGCCGTTGCGCTCACCGGGCGCCGCGGTCTCGGGGTCCGGCAGGTACTTGGGGACCAGGAAGTAGCTCAGGCCCTTGGTTCCGGGGCCCGCGCCCTCGGGCCGGGCGAGCACCTGGTGCCAGATGTTCTCGAACAGGTCGCCGGAGTCGGCGCCGGTGATGAACCGCTTGGCGCCCTCGATGTGCCAGGTGCCGTCGGGCTGCTCGATCGCCTTGGCGCGAACGGCGCCCACGTCCGAGCCCACCTCGGCCTCGGTGAGCATCATGGACGAACCGTGGTTGCGGTCGATGATCCGGGCGGCCCATTTCTGCTGCTGCTCATTGCCGATGGTGTGCATGATCTCGGCGAACAGCGGTCCGGACAGGTACATGAAGATCGACGGGTTGGCCCCCAGGAGGAACTCCGTGATCGCCCACGTGACCATGCGCGGCGCCGCGACGCCGCCGACCGCGGGATCCACTCCGACCAGACCCCACCCACCGTCCTGCCAGGCGCGGACCGAGGCCACGTACTCCGGCGGGAGCGTGACCTCGTGGGTCTCGGGGTCGAACGTCGGCGGGTTCCGGTCGGCGGCGGAGAACGAGGCCGCCACGGGCCCCTCCGCCAGGGCGGCGGCCTCCCGCAGCATGGTGCGCACCGTCTCGCCGTCGAGCTCCGTGTCGTCCCGATCGAGGATCTCGTCGAGCCCCAACACCTCGAACAGGACGAACTCCAGGTCACGCGGGTTGCTGCGGTAGTGGGACACTCGGGTACTCCTCGTCGACGCACGGGCGCGCCGCCCGGCGCGCCAGGCAACCACCGTAGGGCCTGCGAGACGCTCGCGCGAGTCGGTCCGGAGCGCGCTCCGTTTCTTACCGGTCGGCGAGCGCGCGGAGCCGGCGGCCGGCCTCGTCGAGGACCTCGGGCCGTTTGCAGAACGCGAACCGCACCAGGTGCGACCACTCGTCGGAGTACGTGTCGGTGAACGGCGCGAACGGCACCGCCGCCACGCCGATCCGTCCGGGCAGCTCCAGGCACCAGGACGCGGCGTCGGTGACGCCGAGCGGTCGCGGATCCGCCGTGAGGAAGTAGGTCCCCTGGGTGGCGGCGAGGTCCAGCCCGACGCCCGTGAGGATGTCCACCAGCTGGTCCCGCCGGTCCTGCATCTGCGCCCGTAGCGCCCGGATCCACGCGTCCTCGTGACGCAGGGCGTGCGCGACGGCGAGCTGCAGCGGTGTGCCGGCGGTGTAACTCATGTACTGCTTGGCGGCCCGGACGCCCGCGATCAGCCCGGCCGGCCCGGTCACCCATCCGATCTTCCAGCCGGTGCAGTTGAGCATCTTGCCGGCGCTCGAGATCCGCAGGGTGCGCTCGGCCATCCCCGGCAGGGTGGCGATCGAGACGTGCTCGTTGTAGTCGTAGGTCAGGTGTTCGTAGACCTCGTCCGAGATCGCGATCGCGTCGAACTCGTGGCACAACGCCGCGATCTGCTCGAGGTCCTCCCGCGGCAGCACCGCTCCGGTGGGGTTGTGCGGCGAGTTGACCAGCACTGCCCGCGTCCGCGGGGAGAACGCCGCCCGCAGTGAGTCCAGGTCGAGCCGGAAACGATCGCCCGAGCGGACCATCCTCGCCGCGCGCCTGGTGGCCCCGGCCATCGCCACGGTGGCGGCGTAGGAGTCGTAGTACGGCTCGATCACCACCACCTCGTCGTCGGGCTCCACCAGGCCCAGCACCGCACCGGCGATCGCCTCCGTGGCGCCGACGGTGACCAGGACCTCTGTGTCCGGGTCGTGGACCAGACCCGTGTGGCCGGTCTCGTGGGCGACGATCGCGTGCCGGAGCTCGGGCACCCCCGTCCCGGGTGGGTACTGGTTGTGGCCCTCGCGCATGGCACGCACGGCGGCGTCGATCATCGACGCGGGGCCGTCGGTGTCGGGGAAGCCCTGCCCCAGGTTGACGGCCTCGAACCGCACGGCGAGTTGGGTGACCTCGGCGAAGATCGTGGTGGCGTGGGGCTCGAGACGGCGGACGGTCATGTCGTCAGCCTAGGTCCGCCGTCGCCGCCCGATACGATGGACCACATGACCGAGCACCCCGCCGCCGCATCCGTCTCCGTCGGACCGTGCACGCAGCGCCGCACCGTCCTGGCCGCCCTGCCCGGGATCATCCTGCTGCCGGGGATCGCCTCGGCGTGCGGGATGACCGAGCCGGCGGAGCCGCCGTCCACCGTGCAGCAGACGACCGAGGTGCAGGCCACCTCGATCCCCGCCGCGGACGTGCCCGTCGGGACCGCCAAGCAGGTCAAGTCGGGGGACGCGACGGTCATCGTCGCGCAGCCCACCGAGGGTGAGTTCGTCGCGTACTCGGCCCGCTGCACCCATCAGGGTGGGACCGTCCAGGTGGTCCGCGACCTGCACCTTCGGTGTCCGCTCCACGGCGCCGAGTACGACGCGACCGACGGCAGCAACACCCTCGCGCCGGCCCCTCGGCCGCTCGACGTGGTCCCGGTGACCGAGGCGAACGGCCAACTGACGATCGGCTGACCCGCGGCTGACCTGGGCTGACCCGGGCTGCCCCGCGGACGCGGGGCGCGGACGCGGGGCGCGGGCCACCAGCACCCGCCCCGCATCGAGAAGAGCGTTCCGCACCCATCGGCCGAGTGAGAATGCACGGGACGCTCTTCTCGACGGCGTGCTTCCCGGCAGCGCGACGCCGGCGGGCTGACGGAGTGACTCATCGCGCCTCCGGGGTGCGGGAGTTGCGGCGTCGCACTCGGCAGGAGTAGAACGGGAACACGTTCTCAGGGCGGGGTGAAATTCCCCACCGGCGGTGATGCCACCGGCTCCATAGCCGGGGGCGAGCCCGCGAGCGCCCCGCACACGCGGCGGGCCGGACATCGAGTCCGGCCGGGCCGCATGCGCGGGGGTCAGCAGACCCGGTGTGATCCCGGGGCCGACGGTCAAAGTCCGGATGGAAGAGAACAACGTGTCCCCGAGGGACCGCGGCCCGGCCGTGGAACCGTGGGCGATGCGGCATAAGCCCTGGGCCGTCTGTGTTGAGCCCGTGAAAGGGGCACACGATGAGCCTTCTCGTCTCATTCCTCGACGCGCAGTTGATAATCGGCGGAGTGCCGATCCTGTGGCGCGAGATCATCGGCAATGTCTTCGGCCTGGCCGCCGCGATCGGCGGGATGCGCCGCGTGGTGTGGGCCTGGCCGGTGGGGATCGTCGGCAACCTCACGCTGCTCACCGTTTTCCTCGGCGGCGTCTTCCACACCCCGCAGGACGTCGACCTCTACGGTCAGGCCGGTCGGCAGGTCATGTTCCTCGCCGTCGGGCTCTACGGCTGGTGGCGCTGGTCGCGGGACCGTCGGATCAGCGCGGCCCTGCCCGGGCAGGCGGGGGTCGAGGCCGTCGCGGTCCATCCGCACTGGGCCACGGGCCGGCAGCGGGCGGGGCTCGTCGCAGGGATGATCGTCGGCACCCTGGTCTTCGGCTGGATCTTCTCCGAGCTCGGGTCGTGGGGCCCGTGGGCGGACGCGTGGATCTTCACCGGCTCGATCCTGGCCACCTACGGCATGGCCCGCGGGTGGACGGAGTTCTGGCTGCTGTGGATCGGCGTCGACATCGTGGGTGTACCGCTGCTGCTCAAGGCCGGGTACTACCCGTCGGCGGCGCTCTACCTGGTGTACGGGGCGTTCGTCATCTGGGGGTTCGTGGTGTGGTGGCGCGTCGACCTGGCGGAGCGGGCGGGGGAGTCGTCTCCCGGGGAGCGGTCGGAGCAGGTGGCTGTGGGCTGACGCCCGCGGTCGGGCCTCGCCTCGAGGCCTGCGCCCGACCGCCCGCGCCTCGCCGAAGGGTCGGACCCGCTCACGTTTCCCCGGGGTGGGCTCCGGCGATCGGGCAGATATGCGACCACTCGGCGGACGCCCCGGGTGTCAGACCGCCGTGACCCGAGGGGCCCCAGCCGCACCCGCCGCACGCCGCGGTCGCACAGCAGCCACCACGATCAACGACAGTGCAGCGAGCGCGAACCCGAGCCCGCGGAACTCGATCCACGCGAACACCAGCCCCGAGAGCAGGCCGCCCGCCGCGCCGGACAGCGCCACGGCCACGTCGGCCTGGCCCTGGACGGTCGCGCGAACCGAGGTGGGAACGGAGGTGGTGAGGACGGTGGTGCCGGCCACCAGGCCCAGGCTCCACCCCAGCCCCAGCAGGATCAGCGCCGTGGTGACCAGCACCGTCGACTGCGGTGGCGACACAGCGGCGAGCACGCCCGAGGTCAGCAGCACCAGACCCGCCGAGACGGCGACGAGCCGCGTGCCGAACTTGTCGACAAGGTAGCCGGACAGCGGCGCCGGCAGGAACATCGCCGCCACGTGCAGAGAGATCACCAACCCCACCACGGTCACAGCGTGATCATGCGCACGCATGTGGACCGGGGTCATGGTCATGAGGCCGACCATCACGAACTGCGTCAGTGCCATCACCGCGACTCCGGTGATCACATCGCCCGTCCAGATGCGGGCGGGGGCATCCGCCCCGGCGTGGGAGGACGTGATGTCGGGAACCGCGGCGCCGGAGAATGCGGGCCCGGGGACCGCGGCGCCGGAGACCGCGGCGGTCGTGACCCCGGAGGACGACGTGATCGACGACGGCGAGGGGGTCGCCGAGCCCACCGCCGCCGTCTCCCGCCTCCGCGCCTCGAGCAGCGGATCAGGCCTGAGCAGCAGGGAGATGACGAGCGCAGCGCCGCCGTAGGCCACCGCCGCGAGGAGGAACGGTCCGGCCAATGGGAGCAGGCCGAGCGATTCGGCGACAGCGCCCGTCGGACCCACGAGGTTGGGCCCGGCCACGGCCCCCGCGGTGGTTCCCAGCAGGACGTACGACAGTGCCCGACCGCGGCGCTCGGGGGTCGCCAGGTCGGCTCCGGCGTAGCGGGCCTGCAGGTTGGTGGCGGTTCCGGAGCCGTAGATGACGAACGACAGGAACAGCAGCGGCAGGGATTCGATGGACGTCGCCACGACGATCCCGATCGCCCCGAGCGCCCCGAACGCGAAGCCCGCGGCCAATCCGGGGCGCCGCCCCCGCGCCTGGGACAGCTTGCCCACGGCGACCGCGGCGAGCGCGGACCC
>NZ_JAALEB010000144.1:0-1407 GCF_014145165.1 Dietzia sp. Cai40
CGTGGGCCGGGTCGCCGGGAGGTAGGGCATGGCACTTCACGAACCCGCTCGCCGGGACGACGCCGACGAGGCCGGCGCCGCGACCCGGCCCGATCTGTTGGGGCGCATCGCCGCGCCACTGGCCGCGATCAACCGTGCGCCGCTGACCTCGTACCACGTGGTCATGGTGGTCACCGCCCTGCTCACCGTGATCGGCCTGGGGATGGTGCTGTCGAGCTCCAACGTCCTCGCCTTCTCCGGTGGCGGCACGCCGTTCGACATCTTCCTGCGCCAGGCCGTGTTCGTCACGATCGGCTGGGTGGGGTTCGTGGTGGCCCTGCGCATGCGGTTCGAGCTGCTGCGGGCTGCCGCGCTGCCGATGCTCCTGGTGTCCATCGGTCTGCTCATCGCCGTGCTGATCCCCGGTGTGGGCATGGAGATCAACGGCTCCCGCGGGTGGATCGACCTCGGCTTCTTCGCGATCCAGCCCGCCGAGATCGCCAAGTTCGCGTTCATCATCTGGGCGTCGTCGGTGGTGGCCAAGCGCATCCGCACCGGGTACTGGCTCGACCTGCTCTTCCCGGCCATCGTGGGGTACGGGGTGGTCGCCGCCCTCGTCGTCGTCGCCCCCGACCTCGGCATGGCCACGGCGGTGACCATCGCATTCCTGTGCGTGCTGTGGTTCTCCGGGTACCCCACCCGGCACTTCGTGTGGGTGATCGCGTTCGGCACCGTCGTGTTCGGCGTCCTCGCCGTGACGTTCGCCTACCGCTTCGAGCGCGTCCGGACCTTCTTCAACACCTTCGTCGGTGACTTCTCGAACCCCCAGGGTTCGGCCTACCAGTCGTATCAGGGGATGCTCTCGCTCGCCGAGGGCGGCCTGTTCGGGGTGGGCCTGGGGCAGTCCAGCGCCAAGTGGTTCTACCTCCCGGAGGCGACCAACGACTTCATCTTCGCCATCATCGGGGAGGAGCTCGGCTGGTTCGGCGCCGCCGTGGTCGTCACGCTGTACCTGGCGCTGGGGTGGGCCGGCATGCGCGTCGCGCTGCGGTCAGCGGACCCGTTCCGTCGCCTGCTGGCCGGCACGATCACCACGACGATCGTGCTGCAGGCGTTCATCAACATCGGGTACGTGGTGGGTCTGCTCCCGGTCACCGGCCTCCAGCTGCCCCTCATCTCCAACGGTGGCACCTCGGCGGTCGTGACCCTGGCCTCACTCGGTCTCCTCGCCAACTGCGCCCGCCACGAGCCCGAGGCGATCTCGGCGATCCTCAGCTCCCCGGAGCGACGCCGGCGTCGCTGGTTCACCCTCCCGGACCCGCGCCCGTACACCCCAGAGCGCCCGGTCCCGGCCTCGGACGCACCCGGCCGCTCGAGCGCCGGTGCCCGGCGCTACGGCGAGCCCGTCACCCGGCAGTCGGCACCCCG
>NZ_JAALEB010000145.1:0-9018 GCF_014145165.1 Dietzia sp. Cai40
ACGGAGCCCCCCGCATCGCGGTCTCGTGCGTGCAGACGGCCGACGCCCACCGCCGCCGCGGGCTCGCCGAGGTGGTCACCGGCGCGCTCGTCGCGTGGGGGCGGGCGCTGGGTGCCGAGGAATGTCACCTCCACGTGTTCGCGGACAACTCGGCCGGTCGCGGCCTGTGGGCCAAGCTCGGGTTGGCCCCGCATCACTCGATGCGTCACCTCGTCGTCGTCGAGGGTTCGGCTCCACGGTCCGCGCGATCCGACACGGGGTAATAGACTGCTCGCCATGCGCCTGGCCACCTGGAATGTGAACTCGATCAGAGCTCGACGGGACCGGGTCGTGGCCTGGCTGGAACGCTCCAACGTGGACGTCCTGGCCATGCAGGAGACCAAGTGCAAGGACGACCAGTTCCCGCACGAGGCGTTCGAGGAGCTGGGGTACCAGGTCGCCCACCACGGTCTCAGCCAGTGGAACGGCGTGGCCGTGGCCTCCCGGGTGGGGCTCGACGACGTCCGGCTGGGCTTCGACGACATGCCCGGTTTCCACAAGGATCCCGAGGTCACGCAGGACCCGGAGGCGCGCGCCATCTCGGCGGTGTGCGACGGCGTCCGCGTCTACAGCCTCTACGTGCCCAACGGTCGCGAACTGGCGGATCCGCACTACACCTACAAACTCGAGTGGCTGGCCCGGCTCCGCGACCACGCCTCCGCCGAGCTCGCCGCCGACCCGTCCGCGCAGGTGGCGCTGGTGGGTGACTGGAACGTGGCGCCGCACGACGACGACGTGTGGGACATGGAGGTCTTCGACGGCAAGACCCACGTCTCGGAGCCCGAACGCCAGGCCTTCGCCGCCTTCGACGGAGCGGGCTTCCGCGAGGTCACCCGCGAGTACACCCCGGGCCCCGGCGTCTACACCTACTGGGACTACACCCAGCTGCGCTTTCCCAAGAAGCAGGGCATGCGCATCGACTTCCAGCTGCACTCACCGGAGTTGGCCGCTCGGGTGACGGGCGCGTTCATCGATCGCGAGGAGCGCAAGGGCAAGGGCGCCTCCGACCACGCGCCCGTCGTCGTGGACCTCGACTAGCACCGCCACCTCGTCTCAGCATCAGGAGCCCCCACCGATGTCCACGTTCCAACTCCGCCACTACATCGACCGGCTGCGCGCCGAGGGCTTCACCGTCCGCGACGACCACGGTGAGGACCCCGACCTCATCGACATCAACGGCAGGGCCGTGGACACGTGGCGGGAGAACTACCCGTACGACCACCGGCTGGACCGCAACCAGTACGAGGTGGAGAAGTACCTGCTGCAGATCGAGCTGCTCAAGTTCCAGAACTGGCAGGCCGAGTCGGGTCACCGGCACGTGATCGTGTTCGAGGGCCGGGACGCCGCCGGCAAGGGCGGGACGATCAAGCGGTTCACCGAGTACATCAACGTGCGCCAGGCCCGCGTGGTGGCGCTGATCAAGCCCACCGAGACCGAGCTGTACCAGTGGTACTTCCAGCGCTACATCAGTCATCTGCCCACCCGCGGCGAGCTCGTGATGTTCGACAGGTCCTGGTACAACCGGGCCGGCGTCGAGCGGGTGATGGGGTTCTGCACCGACGCCCAGTACTCCACGTTCATGGAGCAGGCGCCCATGTTCGAGAAGATGCTCGTGGATTCCGGCATCGGGCTGACCAAGTTCTGGTTCTCGGTCACCCGGGAGGAGCAGAAGACCCGGTTCGCGATCCGACAGTTGGACCCGGTGCGGCGGTGGAAGCTCTCCCCGATGGACCTGGAGTCCCTGGACAAGTGGGACAAGTACACCGCCGCCAAGGAGGAGATGTTCCGGCGCACCGACACCGACTGGGCGCCCTGGATCACCATCAAGTCCAACGACAAGAAGCGGGCGCGCATCAACGCGATGCGCCACTTCCTCAACCAGTTCGACTACCCGGAGAAGGACCCGCAGGTCGTTTTCGAGCCCGACCCGAAGATCGTCCGGCGCGGCAAGGTCGCCGTCGGGGACTGACTGAGCCTGCGAAGGAAGACCCCGCGCACAGGCCCCGTCGGGGACTGACTGAGCGTGCGAAGGAAGGCCCCGCGCACAGGCCCCGTCGGGGAATGTCCGCGCGGCGCCGCGCATTGCACTGGGTATGAGCCACACGAATGATCCGACCGTCATCACTCGCCTGCTCTCGGATCGCGGGCGGTGGGCCGTGGTGGGCCTGTCCTCGAATGCCGGACGCACCGCGTACGGGATCGCCGCCTACGTCCGGGACCTGGGCCACGAGATCGTCCCGGTCCATCCGAAGGCCGAGACGGTCCACGGGCAGCAGGGATACCCGGACCTGGCGTCGGTGCCCGGGGAGATCGACGTCGTGAACGTGTTCGTCAACTCGCACCTCGCGGGCGGAGTCGTCGACGAGGCCATCGCCCGGGGGGCGAAGGCCGTCTGGCTGCAGCAGGGAGTGATCGACGAGGGCGCCGCCCGGCGGGCCGCGGAGGCCGGTCTGGACGTGGTGATGGACACGTGCCCGGCCATCGAGGCACCGCGGCTGGGATTGATCTAAAGGCGCGGTCGAGTCCGCACGCCGGGGATCAGTACCCGACGGAGGCCAGCCCCACCATGGCGATGATGAAGACGAAGTAGAGGACCACGAGTCCCCCGAAGATGGCCAGCGAGATGAGGCCCAGCTTCTTGGCGGAGGCGCTCGCGGCCTCGGCCTCGGCGTGGTGGCCGGCCGCCCACAGCGGGTAGACGTCCGCGGCGCGGGTCATCGCGACGAACGACAGCGGCCAGAAGAACAACAGCGAGGCCACCGCCCACCCGATGTTCGACGGCGGGCCGGGTCGGGTGGCCCCGGGGGAGCCGGTGAACGCCCCGGTGCCCTGACCCCCGTAGCCGGGGTTCTGGCCGTACGAGGGTGCGCTCTGACCGTAGGACGAGTCCTGCCAGTAGCCGGACTCCTGTCCGTGGGACTGGCCCGCCCCGAACGGGGAGTCGGAGGGGGAACCGGGGTAGCTCGGGTTCGTCATGACCGAATCGTATCCCCGGAGTGAGGTCGGCCGAAACACCCTCCTACCGAACGGACGGCCCCCATCCGACCGGTGCCGCGCGTGCCGCCGTCAGGTCGGATGCCTGCGGAACGCCCGCGCGATCCCCGTCGACTGCCGCCCGGACAGAGTCGCGAACGGCGCGGTCTCGATGCGACGCCGGCCGCCCGAGCCCACCGTTCTCCACGTGGCGATCACCCTGCTCCGGTGCACCACCGTCCGCCGGAACACACCGTTGTTGCCGGGAACGATCAATCCGGCGTGGTCCGGGTCCACCGCGTGGGACCGGTCGCCGTAGCCGAGCAGGTATTCGTCGAATCCCGGGAGCAGGAGCACTGAGTCCGCGGACCGACCCGCAGCGGCCAGCCGATCGGGCGCGGCCGGGTCCATCCAGTGGGTGGCGCCGTCGAACGACACCGCCTCGAGTCCCCCGGACACGGCCTCCAGGGCGGGGCGGACATCCCGTAGCGGCAGGCCGGTCCAGCGCCGGAAGTCCTCGGCCCGCGCGGGTCCGTGCGACCGCAGGAACCTCTCGAGCCACTCCGCGACGGCCTGCTCGCGCGGGGGTGTGCGGGGGACGACCCCGTGCGCGGCCAGCCACCGCCCGTGGTGGGCGAACCCGTGTACCGGACCCGCGGACCCCGTGCCGTCTGGCCCGGTGTCGTCGGACCCCGTGTCATCGGACCCCGTGCCGTCTGGCCCGGTGTCGTCGTCCCCTGTGCCGTCGACCTGGCTGACGAGCCCGTCGACGACGAAGAGGTACAGCAGGTGATACCCGCGGCCTCCCGAGACGTCCACGCCCTCCGCCCGCCAGCGATCCTGGAGCTGGGCACGGGTCCGGACACGCGTCCCGGCGATCTCCTCGAGCAGAATTCTGTGAGCGCGGGCGATTCCGTCGTCGTCGACCCCGAGCGCGGCGAGCCGCCCCAGCGCGGCAGAACGGGACCGCCCCGCGGCCACCCCGACCATCCACCCGAGGTCCTCACCGGGCACGAGGTGGAAGGTGCCGCGCATGGGCCACGAACGGACGACGGACCCGTCGGCGAGGGCTGCTCGGACGTCGCTGATCGTCGCGGGCCCGCCGTCCGGACCGAGGGAACGCAGGGCGACCGATTCGAGGACGCCGGGCAGGTCCTGCCCCTGCATGCACGCCATCCACCGCACCGCCTCTGCGGGCGAGGCGCAGCGTTCCCCCACGAGCCGCTGGGAGGCCAGGCGGAGGCGGGCGAGATCCCGGCGGGTGACCGGAGTGGTCCCGGACGCCTCCCTCACCGGGGTCAGCGGGGGGCGACGAGGAGTTGGTACTCGGGGAAGCGGATGAGGAAGCGGCGGACGTAGCTGCACACCGGCCGGACCTTGCTCCCGTCCAGACGCATCCGGGTGAGGACCAGACTGACCAGCAGGCGAGCGATGCCCTGCTGACCGAAGTGCTCCTCGATGACGGTGTGGAGAAGGATGTAGACCTCGCCGTCCTTCTCGTACCCCACCAGGCCCATGAACGTCTCGCCGTCCCACAGTTCGAACCGGTCTCTATCGGTGTTGTGGACCAACACCAGTGACTCTACTCGGGACATGGGGCTCCTTCGGCAGGGTGTGTTCCACACGTGATCCTACTCGCCGGGGTACGCTCGCCCGGCACAATTTCATACTCGTCCACACGGGAGTCCGCTTCGGAGCGCGGGCTGAGAGGACGGCCAGCCGGGTCGTCGACCGTTGAACCTGTCCGGGTCATGCCGGCGTAGGGAGCAGTGAACATCATGGGCAGAAACACGTCCACCACCAGCGCAGACACCACCTCGATCGAGGCCGTGACCTGCGGCCCCATCCATTCCAGCAGCAAGTCCTACCTCGAGGTCCGGGCCGAGGGCAGCACCCTGCGCGTGCCCGTCCGTCGGATCTCCCTGACCAACGACACGACGTTCGACGTCTACGACACCTCCGGTCCGTACACCGGGTACGCCGACGCCGGGGAGTGCCACGACCTGGCCGCAGGACTGCCGCCCACCCGCGACGGCTGGGCCCACCCGGAGGCCGCGCCCGCCTCGGCGGAGGACCCCACGCCGGTGCGGACCCAGCTGGCCTGGGCCCGCGCGGGCCACATCACCCCGGAGATGCGCTTCATCGCCGCGCGGGAGGGGATCGACGTCGAGGTGGTGCGGACCGAGGTGGCGGCCGGCCGCGCCGTCATCCCGGCCAATCACCGCCACCCGGAGAGCGAGCCGATGATCATCGGCAAGCGCTTCCTGACCAAGATCAACGCCAACATCGGCAACTCCGCGGTCACCAGCTCGATCGCGGAGGAGGTCGAGAAGATGGTGTGGGCCTCCCGGTGGGGCGCGGACACCATCATGGACCTGTCCACCGGGCGGGACATCCACGAGACCCGCGAGTGGATCATGCGCAACTCCCCCGTTCCCGTGGGGACCGTGCCGATCTACCAGGCACTGGAGAAGGTGGGCGGTGATCCGACCGCGCTGACCTGGGAGCTCTACCGCGACACCGTCATCGAGCAGTGCGAGCAGGGCGTGGACTACATGACCGTCCACGCGGGCGTGCTCCTGCGGTACGTCCCGCTCGCCGCCAAGCGCGTCACCGGGATCGTCTCGCGCGGAGGTTCGATCATGGCGGCGTGGTGCCTGGCGCACCACCGCGAGTCGTTCCTCTACACCCACTTCGCCGAGCTCTGCGAGATCCTCGCGCGCTATGACGTGACGTTCTCCCTCGGGGACGGCCTGAGGCCCGGATCGATCGCGGATGCCAACGACGAGGCCCAGTTCGCCGAGCTCCGCACGCTGGGTGAGCTCACCGGGATCGCCAAGCGCCACGGCGTCCAGGTGATGATCGAGGGCCCCGGACACGTGCCGATGCACATGATCGTGGAGAACGTGCGGCTCGAGGAGGAGTGGTGCGAGGAGGCGCCCTTCTACACGCTGGGGCCGCTGGCCACGGACATCGCACCGGGTTACGACCACATCACCTCCGCCATCGGCGCCGCGCGGATCGCGGAGGCGGGTACGGCGATGCTCTGTTACGTCACTCCCAAGGAGCACCTGGGCCTGCCCGATCGCGACGACGTCAAGACCGGCGTGATCACCTACAAGATCGCCGCGCACTCGGCGGATCTGGCCAAGGGGCACCCCGGCGCACAGAGACGGGACGACGCGCTGAGCACCGCGCGGTTCGAGTTCCGGTGGAGGGACCAGTTCGCCCTGGCGCTCGACCCGGACACCGCGCTGGCGTACCACGACGCGACTCTGCCCGCCGAGCCCGCCAAGACCGCCCACTTCTGCTCGATGTGCGGTCCCAAATTCTGCTCGATGCGGATCTCCCAGGACATCCGGGACTACGCGGCCGAGCACGGGATGGAGACGGTCGAGGCGATCGAGGCGGGGATGGCGGAGAAGTCGGCGGAGTTCGCCGAACAGGGCTCCCGCGTCTACCTGCCGATCAGTCAGCACTGACCTTCCACAGGGCGTCCGACCCCCCGCGAGTCGGCCCAGCCCGCGAGTCGGCCCAGCCCGCGACGAGACGCGGCCCGGGTGTACCTACACCCGGGCCGTGTCGTGGGTGCCGCTCAGGCGTCGCGGCGCAGGGTGATTACCAGACCCGCGACCCACAGGGCCACGCAGACCGCCGCGTACCACGCGAACGCCGGCCACTCGCCCCACGTGATGAACCCGCGCGCGGTCTCACCCTGGGTCCAGAAGTCGCCGTTGGCGAACGGCATCCAGCCGGCGATGTCCTGCCCCACCCGGGGGATCAGGGAGACCATGCCCTCCAGCGCCAGCGTCCACACCAGGAACAGCGAGATGGTGCCGGCGGCGTTGCGCATGATGTACGCCAGGCCCATCACGGCGAGGGTGCCCACCGCCGCGTAGACGGGGAACCGCACGAGGTACGTCAGCCCGTCGCCCGAGAACGGGGTCCACGAGTCCAGACCGGACAGCGCCCCCGCGGCCAGCAGCGAGACCACCACCGCCACGGCGGTCACGACCATCGACATCACGGTGAACAGCGCCGTCTTGGCGAGCACCGCCGGCCACCGCGACGGTGAGGCGAGGAAGGTGGCCTTGTTCGTGTGGTAGCGGTACTCGCCGGTCACGGCGACGATCGCCGCGATCCACGCGAGGATGACGGTGAAGGCGCCGACTCCCAGGATCGCGAACAGCGGATCGCCCCCGCCGCCGGGTTCCCCGACGATCGGGTCCCCCGCCGAGGGCTGCTCGAACTGGCCGATGATCACGGCCAGGCCGAGGGCGAGGGCGATCCCCAGGCCGTACAGCCAGTAGGCGCTCTTGGTGGTGGTGACCTTGATCCACTCGGACTTCAGCAGGTTCATCGGGTGGTCTCCTGACCGTGGTACTCGACGTCCTGGTCGGTGAGCGCCATGAAGGCCTCCTCGAGCGACGCCCGCTTCTCGTGTAGTTCGTGGACGGTGATCCCCAGACTCGCGGCGAGGTCACCGACCCGGGGGGCGGGCAGCCCCTCGACGAGGAACACGCCGGCCTCGGGGTCGAACGTGGCGGTGATCCCCTCCTCCCGGGCGGCGGCGGTGAACTCGTCGACGTGCGGTGTCCGGAGGAGGACGGAGGACGTGGCCGCGGAGAGGAACTCCTCGACGGACGTCTGGGCGCGGAGCACCCCCCGACCGATGACGACGAGGTCCTGGGCCGTCTGTGCCATCTCCGACAGCAGGTGGCTCGACACGAGCACCGTCCGGCCCTCGGCGGCGCGGGCGTGCATGAAGCGGCGGATCCAGAGGATGCCCTCGGGGTCGAGACCGTTGACCGGTTCATCGAAGAGCAGCACCTCGGGGTCGCCGAGCATGGCGGTGGCCAGCCCGAGTCGCTGGCGCATTCCCAGCGAGTACCCGCCCACCTTGCGGCCGGCCACGTCGCTCAGACCGACCAGCGACAACACCTCGTCGCCGCGGGTGGCCGGCAGACCACCCGCGGCGGCGATCATCTTCAGGTGTGCGCCCGCGGACCGGTTGGCGTGGGTCCAGGACGCGTCGAGCAGGCACCCGACGGTGTGGGTGGGCCGCTCGAGTTCCCGGTAGCGCCGGCCGTTGATCAGCGCCTCACCCGAGGTGGGGGTGTCCAGGCCGACGATCATCCGCATGGTGGTGGACTTCCCGGCCCCGTTCGGGCCGAGAAAGCCGGTGACGACGCCCGGCCGCACCACGAAGCTCAGGTCCTCGACCGCCGTAGCGGCGCCGAAGCGTTTGGTGAGATTGCGTACCTCGATCATGGTCTCCAGTGTGCCTGCCGGGGCGCGGGAAGCGGGCTCCTCCCACTCAGCTCCCGTACAGGTGTGTCAGGGCTTACCCTCGTCCCATGGATGACGCCCGCCCAGATCCCGGTCCCGAACTCCCGTCGATCCGTGCCTCGGACCACGAGCGTGAGGCGACGGCGAGGTTCCTCCAGCAGTCCTACTCGGAAGGGCGCCTGACCCTCGCCGAGTTCGACGAGCGGACCACCAAGGCCTACGGGGCCCTCTTCCAGTCCGACCTGGCCGAGCTCACCCGCGACCTGTCGCCCACCCGTCGCGACGGTGGGGCCGCGCCCGCGGCGCACCACGAGGCGGCACCCGCACGCAGGGTCACCGGCGGGAGCGGTCCGTCGACGTCCCTGGCGTTCATGGGCGGGTGCGAGCGCAGGGGCACGTGGACGGTTCCGGCCGAGCACACGGCGTTCGCCATGATGGGCGGGGTCGAACTCGATCTGCGGGACGCCGCGATGCAGGCACACGAGACCACGATCCGCGCCTTCGCCATCATGGGCGGGGTGGAGATCTACGTCCCGGACGACATCCACGTCGTGGTCGAGGGCCTCGGTCTCATGGGCGGGTTCGGCGAGGAGGCGGGCAGGTGGAAGCCCGACCCCCGGCCGGTCCGGCAGGCTCCCCCGGGCGCGCCGGTCGTGCGGGTCACCGGGCTCGCACTGATGGGCGGCGTCGAGGTGCGCCGGGTTCCCCGCACGCGGT
>NZ_JAALEB010000146.1:0-3651 GCF_014145165.1 Dietzia sp. Cai40
GTCGCCCGCGAGTTCGGCATCAGCCGCGACTCGGTGCGGCGGTGGTCGGTCGATGCAGGCGTATGGCAGGCGCACAACTCCACGTCCCTGCGAGCCCTGCAAGCCGAGGTCGCTGCCCTTCGAGCCCGACTCGGTCAGTGACCTCGTGAGGTCGATGAAAATGGTCACCGGGCTAGTCATCGGGATCATCCTGCTGGCGCTGGTGATGGTGGTCGTGCTCGGCCCCAACGGCGGGGACCCGTGTCGACCGGAAAGCGGAAGCCCCTCCGCAGGCGGGGTGCCCGCGGGCGAGCTGAGTCTGCCGATCGCCGAGGGCGAGTACGTCGTGTCCTCGACCTACAAGAGCGCCGACCGCCCCGGCCACCGGGGCATCGACCTAGCCGCCCCCGACGGCACCGCCATGTACGCGATGGCCGGGGGAGTGGTCACTGCCGCTGGCCAGGCGTCCGGGTTCGGGAACTGGATCGTCCTCGATCACACGATCGACGGCCAGGCCTTCTCAACCGTGTACGGCCATATGTGGGACGACGGTGTCGCAGTACAGACCGGTGACACCGTGACCGCAGGCCAGTACATCGGCAAGGTCGGCAACAACGGACAGTCCACGGGACCCCACCTGCACTTCGAGGTCTGGCAGGGCGGGCGACTGTCCGGCGGCACCGAGACCGATCCACAGCCGTGGCTGGACCGGGCAGTCAACCCCGGATCGGGGCCGGCCGACACCGGCCAAGACGAGAGCGACGCCACCGACCCCACGCCGGCCCCACACTCGGGCGGCCAGATGCCGGACTCGGACAAGATCCAGTCCAAGGCCAACCTCCAGACCGACTCGATCCGGGTTGCCCGGGCAGTGGCGCAGCGATTCCCCGGCGTGCAAACCATCGGCGGGTGGCGGCCCGTCGATGACCTCCCAGATCACCCATCGGGTCGGGCAGTGGACATCATGATCCCGAACTACGAGTCCTCCGAAGGGCGTGAGCTGGGCAACCGGATCAAGAACTACCTGCTGACCCACCGCGAGTTTTTCAACATCGAGTACATGATCTGGCGGCAGATGTATATCCCGTCGTCAGGCCAACCGCACCTGATGGACGATCGGGGCAATCCGACTGAGAACCATTACGACCACGTGCACGTGACCACCGCCGGTGGCGGGATGCCGTCTGCGGGCCAGACCTACGGCGCCGCACCAACAGACGGTGCCGACAACACCTCGGAGACCACCGGAGCTCCCGGCGACGACGATTGTGCACCGGACTTCGGTCACCGGAGCCTGAACGACGGCGAGATCCCCGACGAGCTGCGCAAGTGGATCGCACTAGGCGGGCAGGTGTGCCGCGAGGTCGATCCGCCGCTGCTGGCGGGGCTGATCTATCACGAGTCCGCCGGGTTCCAGGCCACTGCGGTGTCCACGGCAGGGGCGCAAGGGTACGGGCAATTCATGCCCGGAACCTGGGCATCTAAGGGGGCGAAAGTGGACGAGAACGGGCAGATTGCAGGCCCACCGGGGTCGGGGTCACCGTCCGACCCGGCCGACGCGACGATGGCCGCTGCGCGCTACCTGTGCGAGATCGCAGGTGGTCAACGCGAGGCCATCGCCTCCGGTGTGCTGACCGGGGACCCGCAGACCTTGATGCTGGCCGGCTACAACGCAGGCCCCGGCGCAGTCCAACAGTTCGGCGGTGTACCGCCGTACGCAGAGACCCAGAAGTACGTGCAGATCGTGCCGCAAGAGGCCGCTCGATTCGCAAACGCATGATCGACCAGGAATGAGGAGCACGCCCGTGACCAAGACCCAGGTTGGCGTACTAGCGGCACTAGTGGTGGCAGTGGTGGTTGCGGCCATCGCCGCGGCCGTCACGCTCGGACGCGAGGACGAACCCGGCACCGATGCTCACGTGCACATAGAGCCGATCAGCACGGCTGATGAGGTCGCCGTCGCGACGATCTCGGGACTGCACACGTGGACACCTGCTGCGCAGCAGTCCCCGTGGGATGCGATGAATGCCATCGCCGATCAGCTCACCGGCCCCCTGGCCGAGGCTGCATCAACTCGTCCTGACCCCGATCCGACCCCGCGGCAGTGGCCGGCGTGGGCCAGGTCGGGTGACCGCGTCATCGGAGTGGCCACCCTTGGCCCCGACCAGGACCCGGTCGCCAATGAGGCGAGGCAGGCCACGCGAGTGGTCCAGGTCCGGCAGAAGGTGCTGCACCCGGACGGCGCGACAACGCCTTTGGAGCAGATCACCGTGACCGTCGAGCTCGAGCGCGTGGGCGAGGCCTGGAAAGTCGCCAGCTACCAGTACCGATCCGTCGGCCAGTAACGACCAACACCACTACAGGGAGTGTTTTCAAGATGGCAGGCAAAGACGTAGCGCGTCGTCCGCAGCAGAAGGAACCCGGTCCCACGATCGCGCTGGCCACGATGGGTGTGGCCGCAGTCGCGGTGCTGGGAGCGTGGGCGAGCCTGGAGCTCGGAGAGAAGATCAGCCCGACCGGTCAGGTCGTTCCCGGCAACCCCGTGGTGGCGGTCATTGACCTACTCCAAGGACAGGTGCAGTGGAGTGGTGGGGCCACGATCGTTGCGGTGAGCCTGGTGGCCGCCGCCTTCATCGTGCTCATAGTGATAGCCAGTGCTCTGGGTCGGCGCAACGCGGGCCGGACCCGGGTAGACGATGTGGCCAAGCACCTGGCAGGACGCTCCGACGTTCGGTCCCTGTCCGCCAAGACCGTTGCCCGCGCGAACCGCGAGCGCGGGGAGACGGTGACCACGCCCGGGGTGTACATCGGCAAAGAGGTCGCCACCGGTCAAGACCTCTGGGGCGGGTGGGAAGACCTACACCTGGATCTGTGGGGTCCACGGCAGGGAAAGACCTCCAGCCGCATCATCCCGATGATCCGGCGGGCGCCAGGAATCTGCATCTCCACCTCCTGCAAGCGCGACGTCATCGAGGCCACGATGCCGTTCCGTCAGCAGGTCGGCCGGGTGTGGGTACTCGACCCGCAGGACAAGGCCGTCGGACTGGACACCTCCCGCTGGTACTTCGATCCGCTCGACTTCGTGCGCCGGGACCAGTGGTGGGACGGCAACGCCGAAGAGCTGGCCGAAATCTTCAACGCCGCCTCGGCCCGCGGTGAGGCCGGTAGCGACCCCAACGCCTACTTCTACAGCCAGGCCGTGGACCTGCTCGCCTCACTGTTCCTGGCCGCTGCGCTCAAGCATCGGCCCATCACTGACGTCTACGGCTGGGTGTCCAACCTCGAGGACTCCACCCCGGTGGAGATACTGTCCGACAGTCAGTGGGGACCCCAGGCCGCCGACCTGGCCAGCAAGTATGCGGCAGAACCACGCACCCGATCCAACGTGTTCTCCGCCGCCAAGAACATGATCTCCTGCCTCGGTCGACGTCAGATCGTGCGCCTGCTGACCCCCCAGGCAGGCGCCGAACGCTTCGACCCGGTCGCCTTCGCAAGCTCTGAGGCCGACACGCTGTATCTGGTGTCCGACGAGGAGAATCCGATCGGCCGACCGGTGACCTCGATCCTGACCGTCGCGGTGTTCAAGGCACTGGTCGACCGGGCCGACCAGTGCCCCGGCTCTCGGCTCCCGGTACCGGTGACCGCCGCCCTGGACGAGATCGCCAACATCGT
>NZ_JAALEB010000147.1:0-9059 GCF_014145165.1 Dietzia sp. Cai40
CGTGTCGGTGACCCCGGGGGCGCCGGGCTGGCTCGCGGACCTCCGCGCCGCCGGGGCCGCCGGGCGGGAGGTCAGACCCGCCGACTGAGCCCGGTGACGTCGAGGATGAACCCGTCGGGGTCGACGGTCGCGCTCGTGGCGGCGGTGGCGGTGATCCCGTGGACCTTCTCGTCGTCACTGGAGAAGGTGACCGAGTCCTCGGTGACGTCGAGCGTCAGGGAGTCCACCGAGAGCACCCGCTGCTCGATCGAACCGGGCTGCGAGTGCAGTCCGAGCCGTCGGCTGATCACGCTGGCGAAGAACACGCTGAACGTCACGTCCACGTCGACCACCCCGTCGCCGCCCACGCGGGAGCGGGTGTCGGAGGGGTCGTCCAGGAGCCAGGAGCCCTCGGCATCGCGGACCAGGTCGATGGTGCGCTCGTACTCCTCGGTGGACACGGTCAGCTGCACCCGGTGAGGGGCCAGGTCCGATCCGATCTCGACCTGGTACTCCAGAGTGAACGCCTGGTGGTCGGGGTGCGCGGCGGAGACGATCCGACCCCGGGCGCGGGAGGACTCGCCCTTCCGGACGAGTCTCACCTGCTCGATCACCCTGCCGGTCTCGGAGATCCACGTGTACATGCGGGGAGCCGAGGCGCGAGGCGCTTCGACCTGCGGCGAGGGCGACTGGGAAGCGTTCACCCCTCCTACGGTATGAAAATCTCCACCGAAACGCACATCACCGGCCCGTCGCGGCGGCCCTGCGTCACCTCGGTCGCAGCTCCACCCGTGCGCGTCGCCAGGGATACAGCGTCACGTTCCGCGCCCTGGGCCACTCGTGGCCACTGCCCACGCGGTCGAGCCGGTAGCGCTCCAACACCTGCCGGAGGATCACCTCGCCCTCCATCATCGCGAAGGACGCACCGATGCACCGGCGGGCGCCGCCGCCGAAGGGCAGCCAGGTGGTGGGGGTCGGGACGTCGCCGAGGAATCGGCCGGGGTCGAACTCCTTGGGCGCGGGGTAGGCGGCCGGCGCGCGGTGGGCCAGGATGATCGACGGCGAGATGGTCATCCCCCGCGGGTAGGTGCGGCCGCCTACGGTGGCGGGTTCCTGCAGCTCCCGCATCACCATCGGGACGACGGGGTGCAGTCTCAGGGACTCCTTGAGCACGGCGTCCAGGTACTCCGTGCCGCCGGTGGCGATCTCGGACACACATCGATCCTGGATCCCGGGATGCCGGGCCAGCTCGAGCACCGACCACGCCATGGCGGTGGCCGTGGTCTCGTGTCCTGCGGCCACCAGGGTCATCAGCTGGTCGCGCAACTCCTCGTCGGACAACCCCTGCGCGTCCTGGGCGGACGCCCGCACCAGCAGTGCCAGCAGATCCCGTCGCCCGGACAGGGCCGGGTCCCGGCGGGTCGTCTCGATCTCCTCATGCAGGAAGGCGTGGATGGTCGCGAGGTCCCGGACCTGTCGGCTCCACGGCCGGAACCGGCGCAGCGGCAGGATGCCCATGCCGATCATCACCACCGGCCCGGCGTCCACCGCCCGCGCCACGATCGGCCTCATCCGGTCGAGGCGGGCCGAGTCCGTCACCCCGAACACCACGCGAAGGATCACCTCGAGCGTGAGCTCGCTGAACAGGACGTGCGCACGGACCCGGCCCGATCTCGGCCAGCGATCCAACTGCTCGGTCGTGACCTCCTCGACCAGCGAGCGGTACCCCTCGATCTCGCGGCGCCCGAACGCCGGCGCGAGGAGCCGGCGGGCGCGCGCGTGTTCGTCACCGTCCTGGAGGAGGAGAGAGTGTTCCCCCAACAGCGGCCGCAGCAGTTCGTTGCCCTTGCCCGCGTGGAAGACCGACGGCGAGCCGGCGAAGACGTCCTTGACGTCGGCGGGATCGGCGACGGCGACCACCGTCCGGCCCTTGGGCATCAGGTCGAGCTTGAACGGCACCCCGTACCGCCTGGCGGCGGCCGGGAAGACGGCCGCGGGGGCCGAGAGTGCGAGCAGGGCCTGCACCAGGCCGGGTAGGCGTGGCCCGGGGGGAACGCCGTCGTCTGTGGTCACACTGTCCATGGTGACACCGTAGGAGTCGACAGGTGTCGCCGCAGCCGGACCGGCGAACGAAGACCGAGGCCGGACACCGAGGGGTCGCCGGACGTTCACCGCGATCGTCACCTCGCCGTGGCGGTCACCGGCTACCGTGAGCCCATGGCCCTGCTCCCCGTGGACCTGGACTCGACGCCCGACGACATCGCCTCCCTCCTCGCCGTGGACGCCGCCGTGCGCGCCGCGGTGGGCCTGGAACACTCCCCGCCCACACCTTCGGCCCTGCACTGGGTCGGCGCGGAAGGGATGTGGATGGCCCTCGTCCGGCCCGGCGAGGGGCGCGCTCTCCTGGCCGGCTGGCACCACGAGTTCTCCCTCACGGAGGGCAGCGGGCGTGCCGGAGAGGCCGGGACGGACCTCGTCGGCGACGCCCCGGGGTGGTGGCGACGCGGGGTCGAGCACGCCCGGTCCAAGGGCCTCTACCTGGGCTTCCTGTACGGCTGGGACGGGGCCGCGTGGTGGCGGCTGGACCAGCCGACCGACGACGGCTTCGACCCGGAGATCTACCCGGTGACCGCGACGGCCGTGCGGGACATCGTCGACGAGCTGGCCGACGACACCCTCCTCGACGCCCCCGCGACCGGAGCGGTCGACGCGCTCCTGTCGGCCGGTGCGCGGTTGTCCGCCCGGGACCTGGCGGCCGTCCTCCACTCCCCCGACGGCTGGCCCGAGGTCGACCTCGAGGCGGGCGTCCGAGCGGCCCGGGCGTTCGGTTCCCCGGTCCCGGCCTGAGCGCGTCGAGGAGCAAGAAGTGCTGGTAAGGATAGGCTTTCGACGCTTGCGACTCCGCGCGCCGACTCCTAGCGTGGACACATGGACACCCCTCGCTCCACCCGCCACGACGCCGTCGAACCGCACGACGCCTCGGTCGGCGACAGACTCAACTGGCTTCGTGCCGCCGTCCTCGGGGCGAACGACGGCCTGCTCTCGACCGCCGGGCTCGTGATGGGCGTCGCTGCGGCCACCACCGACCGATCCGCCCTGATGGTCGCGGGGATCGCCGGCTTGTCCGCCGGCGCGTTCTCGATGGCCGTCGGCGAATACGTGTCGGTGAGCACCCAGCGGGATACGGAACGTGCGCTCATCTCCAAGGAGATCGGCGAACTCGACCGCGAGCCCGAGGCCGAGTTCGAAGAACTCGTCGGGCTCTACACCGCCAAGGGGCTCAGTGTGGACACCGCCCGGCTGGTCGCCACCGAACTCCACGCCGTCGATCCACTCTCCGCCCACCTCGACGCCGAACTGGGCATCGATCAGGAGGCACTGACCAACCCGATGCACGCAGCCGTCTCCTCCGCGATCGCCTTCACCCTCGGGGCGATCATCCCTCTGCTCGCCATCCTCGCCCCCGCCAGCCTGAGAGTGCCCACGATCGCGGTGCTCACCATGGTCGGTCTGGCGCTCGCGGGATACGTCTCCGCGCGTCTGGGAGACGCGGATCGGGGCAAGGCCGTGCGCCGGCTACTCCTCGGTGGTCTCGCGGCCATGGCAGCGACCTACGGGATCGGCTCGATCCTGGGAACCGCCGTCGCCTGACCGGGGACGGGTTGCTCGCTACTGCACCGGTGAGCCGATCTCTGCCACCATGGTCTGGTGAGAAGACTCGGTTACGTCGCGGCCAAGCGCCTCGCACTCGAGACACTCGGGTGGACGCTCGTCGTGCTGGGTATCGCCGCTCTGTTCCTCCCCGGCCCCGGGCTGCTCACTCTCTTCGCGGGCATGGTCGTGCTCTCCCAGCAGTACGAGTGGTTCGAGAAGCGGGTCGACCCCGTCAAGCGCGTGGCCCTCGAGGGCGCGTCCCGAGGGGTGCAGACCTGGCCGAGGATCACCGCGTCGGTGCTCGGCGTGGCGTGGCTGGTCGGACTCGGGATCTACTGGGGCCAGCACCCCCCGGCACCACAGTGGTGGCCCCTCGATCCAGCCTGGTGGTTCATCGGCGGGTGGGGCACCGGCGGAAGCCTGATCGGCTCCGGCCTGATCGGCCTCGTCCTCATCGTCTACTCGATCCGTCGATTCCGGGGGAACCCGTACGACCACGAGGTGGAGACCGAGCGCGAGAGGGAACGCCACGCCGCCCGCCACCGGGAGAGAGAGGAACGGCGACGGGCGCGGCACGACGTCACATCGGGCCGGAGGCCGCACCCGGCCGCGTCTCCCACCGGGCCGGGCGTCGCGTCGGACTGATCGGGCGTCACGTCAGGCTGAACGTCTCCTCGCCACCCACCGCGACCATGCGCTCCTGTCCGGCCACGCACACGTGGACCGGGGTCGAGTCGATCACACCGTCTCTGTGATGCACCGTGACGCTGTCCTGCATCACCGTCACCGTGAGCGGGGACCGCAGGTAGGTCATGTTGAAAGAGACCCCGTCGATATCCCGGGGCAGGTTGGGGTGGATCTGCAGCATCCCGTTCTCCACCCGCATCCCCGCGTAGAACCGCTGGATCAGGTCGACCGTCCCGGACATGACACCCATGTGGATACCCTCGCGGGTCGTTCCTCCCTGGATGTCGTTGACGTCGCTGCCCAGCGCCACCTTGAAACGATCCCAGGAACTGTCCGGGTCGAAGCGGGCGAGGACCCCGGCATGCGTGATGTAGGACAGGGTCGACCCGTGTGACGTGCGCTGGTCGTAGTAGTCGATGGTGCGCTGTGCGGCATCGTCCGCGAACCCATAGCCGAGTCTGGTGAAGACCCGCCGCAGTTCGTCGTCGCTGAACAGGAAGAACAGCATCACGGCGTCGGCCTGTTTGGCCAGTTTGTACCGGTCCGGGGTGTCGCCCTCGGCCTTGAGGATCCGGTCGAGCCGCTGGATGTTGCCGTATTTGGCACGGTAGGAGTTCCAGTCCAGCTCGTCGAGGTCCTCGTACCCCTCGAACTGGCTGATGATCCCGTCGTGGAACGGCACGAACATCTTGCGGCTCATGTCCTTCCACCGCTCGATCTCGTCGTCACGCAGTTCGAGCCGGGCGCGGACGGCGCCGGCCTGGGGCGCCGGCAGCAGGTCGAGCAGGTGGGCGGCGATGTCGCAGATCCACGCCACGAAGACGTTGGTGTAGGCGTTGTTGCGCAGCCCGCCCTCGGACGCGCCCGGGTACTTCTCGTGGTACTCGTCGGGCCCCATCACGCCGTGGATCTCGTAGCGCTGCCGCTCCGGTGAGTAGTGCGCGATGGACGACCAGAACCGCGCGATGCCGAGCATCATCTCCGCACCCCGGAACTCGAGGAACATCGTGTCCTCGGTGAGGGTGATGTACTGCCAGACGTTGTAGAAGATCGCCGCGCTGACGTGGCGCTGGTTGTGCGACAGGTCGATGTCCCACCGCCCCGACATCGGGTTGAGGTGGAGTTCCTGGGTCTGCTCCGTGCCGAGCGATCCGCTCTGCCACGGGAACATGAACCCCTCGTACCCGGCCGTCGCCGCCGCCACCCGCGCCTCGGACTGTCTCCGGTAGCGGTACATGAGCAGGCTGCGGGTGACGGCCGGGAGCCGGAAGGTCAGGAACGGGAAGACGAACAACTCGTCCCAGAACACGTGGCCCCGGTAGGCCTCGCCGTTGATCCCGCGGGCGGGCACGCCGGCGTCGAGGTCGGCGGTGTTGTGCGAGCACGTCTGCAGGATGTGACTGATGTGCACCCGCAGCAGGTGCTGGGCCTCGTCGTCGCCGAACACGTGGAGGTCGCACGCCTGCCACAACCGCTCCCAGGACTCGCGGTGGTGCGCGTACGCCGCACCGAACGGGCGCGACCGGGCGGCCGACCGGGAGGCGCGCAGGAGCGTGTCCCCCGTGGCCGGGTCACGCGAGGTGAACAGCGCCACCGACTTCTCGATCGTGGTGGGGACGTCGCGCTCCAGCTCCACGTGGAGGGTCTGCTGGATGTAGTCCGCCATCCGGAAGTCGGAGCGGGGCACGTCTCGTTTCCGACCGCCGGTCGAGACGAGGGTCCGTGCCGCGACACCGATGTTCACCTCGGACTGCCGGGTGCGCACCTTCAGCGCCATCACCTCGGGGTGCGGGAACACCGTGCTGCCCGGCCGGAGGTGGTCGCTCTCGAGTTGCCGGTATCGCGGTACGCCGTCGTTGGTGACGCGTCCGTCGAGCGCGCTCACGACCTCAGCCTGGCCGGACCAGTTCAGCGGCGTGATCGTCCACTCCATGTAGGCGTGGTGCATGCTGGCCATCGACGCGAAGCGCCGGCTCACCAACTCGGTCTCCCGCCCCTCCCGGTCGCGGAAGCGGATCTGGCGGGTCATCAGCGCCGAGCGCAGATCCACTCGGTGGCTGTACTCGAGGATCTCCACTTCTGCGAGCCGGAGCACCTCCGCCCCGCCGATCCTGAGCTTGAGCGGCAACCAGTTGGGCAGGTTGACCAGGTCCTCGTTGTGCACCGGGACGCCGCCGAGCATGGTGGTCGCGCGGTTGTACAGGCCGTGGACGTACGTCCCGGGGTAGTGGACCCCGTCGGCGTCCTCCCATTCGGCCGCGCCCCGCGTGCAGAGGTAGCCGTTGCCCGTCGACGTGAGGGTCTCGCGCAGCCCCTCCTCGCCGGGATCGAACCCGGAGTAGGACAGCGTGAAGGCGTCGGACCGCCCAGCGGTGGTGTCGTTCGAGGGCCCGGTCTGCAGAGTGGTCACGCGGTCGACCCTATCGACTGACCTGCGGTTCCGACGGGATCCCACGTGCTTGTTTCCGGGATCGTCATCTGGCCGAGACTCGTCGGCCACCGACGTATTGTATGATCTACGTCACAGTCGGGACGGCCCGGGCCGCGCCTCGGGGCCCGCCGTCGACCGTCGCGCCGGAACAGGGGTTCACCATGACCGTTCAGTTCATCGAGATCACGGAGGACGTGGCCGACAGGCTCCACGTCCTCACCACACCGACGGCCTGCCAGGTCGGCGATGCGCGCATGATCATCGTCGATCTGCTCGGCTCCGGTCCGTCATGGCCACTGTCCGTCCTCGTCGACCACGTGTGCACCGCGTACGAGGCTCCCGACGGGGAACGTCTCATGGTCGACCTCCGGGAGGGCATGGCCGAGGACGAGCTCCGCGACGAGCCGGCACTCCGGCACGTGACGTGGGTGCGCGCCACGCGCCTCGCGCTCAAGGAACTCACCGACTCCGGAGAAGTGGTCTGGAGCCTGCCCTCGGACGATCCGGACGAGGTCGACCACCCCGAGGTCGAGGTCCTGATGTCCGGCGCGGAACCGCGCGCCTTCCGCGTCTACGTGGGGGATCCGCTCCCGGACGGCTCGGTGTCCCTGCGGTAGTAGGGCCCACCGCGGCCGTCCGTACCGTTCTCCCCCGTACCGCCGCCCTGGACGCCCCCGACGTCCGTGCCGCCGCCCCGAGTGCCGCCGCCCTGCGTGCCCCCGCCGTCCGTGCCGCCCCGGTAGCGGACGGCCACGGCCAACATCACCGCGCCCACCGCGATGAAGGACAGCACCCGGAACAGGCCGGGCAGCGTGGCAAGGTCGAGGAACAACAACTTGGCGAGCGCGAGCGACCCCAGGACGAAACCCATCCTGCGGGCGTCCGAGAGCCGGGGACTCGGCGTGAGGATCAACCAGGCCGCGCAGCTGATCCACAGCACGGTGACCACCAGGTGGGCCACGAGGAAGCCGTTGCGCGCCGCGCCCGCCAGGTCACCGATCACCACTCCGGCCGCCACCACCATCACCGAGAAGGCCAACAGCGCCGCGACGGCACCCGCCATCACCACCCTGGAGGACTGCCGGGGCACCCGCCGGGACGCCCACCACGTCGCGGCCACGGCGAGCGCGGTGACCGCGAGCGCCGCCACCACGTCCCAGTAGGTCAGCTCGCGGACCGCCAGACTCTCGTCGAGCGCGAGGAACGGCTCGTTGACGACCAGGTACACGGCCAGCGCGATGGCGGCGCCGACGCCGGCCACCCAGTCCGCCCAGCGGCGACCCCACAGGCCCGCCGCCACGACGTAGCCGGTGGCGCTGAGGGTGAGGGCGAGGCTCGTCATCTCCCGTCCGCCCAGTTCCACCCAGGCGCCGAACAGCAGCGCACTGCCCACGACCCCCGAGACGGCGGACAGCAGCACCGGTCCCGGTTCGTGGGCTCGACGTCCGGCCACCACCGCGACGGTGAGATAGGCCGCGGCGAGGATCACGCCGACCGGCCAGCCCGGCCGCAGGAGGAAGAGTCCGGAGAGGAGCAGCAGGGGGACGGCGGTGGGGACGACGACGAGGGCCGCGTTCTCCGGAGCCGGGCGGCGGCGCACGGAGTCGACCCAGGCGACCCCGACGCCCACAGCGGCGAAGACCAGGGCCGCCACGATCAGCGCGACCTGTTCGCCCCGGTCGTGGAGGTGCGTCTGCGTGAGGTAGCCCACGAGGACCGGTGCCGGGAAGACCGACCACACCACCCTGACCGCGATCCCGAGTTCGGCGCCGAGTACGGCGGTCGCGATGGCCAGGATCACCAGGAAGACAGGGAGCTCGACGCCCGTGGAGATGAACGGTGCCAGCACCATCGTGCCGGCCGAGACCAGGCAGGCGAGCAGCCCCGAGGACCATCGTTGTGCCAGGGCCATGCCCGCGAGCGCCAGCCCGCCGACGAACATGTACGCCGCCGGCACGGGGATCCACTGATAGAGAGTGGTGCAGGCGATCACGTCGAGCATGGCCGCTGCCAGACCGGTGCCGACCAGGGCCAACGCGCCGGGGTTGATCGGGCGCTCGGGCGTGGCCTCGTGGCGGGACTGCAACCACAACCCGAGCCCGACCAGGACCAGCGCGAGTACCGCCGCGGCGACCACCCGGGCGATCGGTGGGAAGAGCCCGGCCTGGATGGCGACCACCAGCAGGAACGCGATCCCGGCCAGCATCACGGATCCGCCGATCGCGGCGATCACCGTGGCCGCCGTGAGCCGTGGCACCCGGCGGGGTCGGGTCTCCGCGGAGCGCCGCGTCCACCCGGGCCCGGCGGG
>NZ_JAALEB010000148.1:0-7103 GCF_014145165.1 Dietzia sp. Cai40
CCGCCCAGACCGCCTCGGGGTCGGCGGCGACGTCACGGGAGAGATCGAGCTGCATGGGTTCAGGCTACCGAGGCGATCCGGCCACGGGCGCGCGGGAACCGCCGCTGCTGCCGCCGAAATGCGGAAAACCGGCCCCGCCGAAGCGGGGCCGGTCACACGCGGTGCCCGTGCCGGGCGGAACCCGGCCCGGGCGGTGCGCCGTCAGGCGCGCCGGCTCAGGAGCCGAAGTTCTCGACGAAGCCACCGAAGAAGCCGAGGACCTGGGCGATGAGGTCGGTGCCGAAGTCGGCGGCCTCGGAGCCGGTGTTGACGTTGGCGGAACCGGTGGCGATGCCGTTGATGAAGTCAGAGATCATGGTGTAGATCCTTTCGTCGTGACGGCGGTGGGCTCTCCACCGCCGGGGTCTGCGTCGTTCGGACGCTCGTTGGGTACATCCGGACGACTGGGGCCGACGTTACCCAGACGTGACGTCGAACCCCACCTGACGAGGGGTTTTGCGACCCGGGCGGCGGTAAGCCCGCGTTCATAGGGAGAGGAAGGGCGGGACTGGGAGTACTCAGGTGCGACCTATCTCACATTTCGCTCCCGGGGCCGGAACGACAGCTCCCGTCCGACCGGCCGGGGCCCCGTCGACGGGCCTAGACTCGGACGCGTGAACGCCACCCGCCCCGAGTCCCGCCCCTCCGGACCGATCCCTCTGCCCGCCGGTTTCCGCGCCCACGCGGGGGCCGCGGGTCTGCGCGAGCACGGCGACGACGTCTTCGTCGTCGTCGCCGACGGTCCCGCCGTGACCTCCTCGGCGGTCTTCACCCGCTCGCTCTTCGCCGGGCCCTCCGTGGTGCTCAGCCGCGAGAACGCCGCCGGTGGCCGGGCGCGGGGCGTGGTGGTGGTGGCGAAGAACGCCAACGTCGCCACCGGTGAGCAGGGGATGGCCGACGCGCGCGAGGTCCTGGAGCGGGCGGCCGGAGCCGTGGGGGTCGCGCCGGAGGAGTTGCTCATCGCCTCCACCGGCGTGATCGGTCGGCGCTACCCCATGCCGATCCTGCGGTCCCATCTCGAGGGGTTGGCCGGTGCCGACTTCGACGCCGACGCGGTCGCACTGGCCAGCGCGATGATGACGACGGACACCCACCCCAAGACGGCGCGGGTGGAGGTGGCGACGACGACGGGCGGCACCGCTCAGGTCGTGGGCATCGCCAAGGGGGTCGGGATGGTCGAACCGGACATGGCCACGATGATCGCCGTGATCTTCACCGACGCCGCCGTGGAGCCCGGTGTGCTGGACACCGCGTTCAGGGGTGCGGTGGACGACACGTTCAACTGCCTGTCCGTCGACACCGACACCTCCACCTCCGACACCGCGATCGTGCTGGCCAGCGGCGCGGCCGGGCCGGTGGACGAGGCCGGGATGCGGCGGGCCCTCGAGGCCGTGTGTCTGGACCTGACCCGTCAACTGGCCCGCGACGGAGAGGGGGCCACCAAGTTGCTCACCGTCGAGGTCACCGGCGCCCGCGACCGCGACCAGGCCAAGCGTGTGGCCAAGGCGATCCTCAACTCCCCACTGGTCAAGACCGCCGTCCACGGGGCGGACCCCAACTGGGGCCGGGTGGCCATGGCGATCGGCAAGTGCCACGAGGACACGGACATCGACCCGGAGCGGGTCCGCATCGTCTTCGGTGACCTCGAGACCTACCCCGCCTTCCCCGGTGAGGCCGAACTCGAGCGGCTCACCGAGATCATGCGGGCCGAGGAGGTCACGATCTCGGTCGACCTGGGCGTCGAGTCAGGCTCCGCCGACGGCGCCTGCACGGTGTACGGGTGCGACCTCTCGCGCGAGTACATCTCGATCAACGCGGACTACACGACGTGACCCCGCCTACCGGCGCGGGCGCGCCTCCGGACGCGGGCGCGGCGGAGGACCTCGAGGCGATCCGGGCGGTCTTCGCCCGCCGGCTGTACGTCATGGACACCAAGCAGTGGGACGCCTACGGGCCGTGCCACACCGAGGACGTGGTCAGCGAGTCCTGGGCGGCCGGCGGCGGGGCGCCCGAGGTGCGCGGTCGCGAGGCGCTCACCGCCGCGATCCGAGCGACCCTCGACGGCCGCGTCCCGGTGACGAGCGTGCACCACGGGCACACCCCGGTGCTGGAGCTGACGGGCCCGGACCCGGCCACCGGCGACCCCACGGCCACCGGCATCTGGGCGATGGAGGACCGGTTGTGGTGGTCGGTCGACGGCCGTGAGCACTGGCTCCACGGCTGGGGTCACTACCACGAGCGGTACCGCAGGGTGGACGGTCGGTGGTTGATCACCCACCGGCGGCTCGAGCGGATCCGGGTGGACACCGGCCACACCGACGCCTGACCCCCGCACACGTGCGTCAGCCGGCGGGGCCCGGGGGTCGGCGGGCCATCGCGAGCACGGTGTCGCGGGTGTCGTGCCACACCCGGCCGGTGATGTCGCCCCACGGGTCGTGGCCACCGGGCACCAGCGAGACACGGGCGGGGTCGCCCACCCGGCGGGCGGCCCGTACGTAGACCTCGGACTGCTCGGGCGACACCACCTCGTCGTCGCGGCCGTGGACGCACACCACCGGGACCCCGGTGGGCAGGTGCGTCACGGGCGAGGCGTCCCGGTAGCGCTGACGGCGCGTGTCGGGGCGGCCACCGAGCAGGCCGGCGACGTACTTGTCCCCGGACTCCTCGGCACGGAGCAGGTCCGCGACCCCGGCGAGGGACACACAGCCCGAGACGGGGACGGCGGGTCGCGACCCGGGCAGAGAGGACGGCAGTCGTGCCCGCCCGGCGACCCACAGCGCCAGGTGCCCGCCGGCGGAGTGCCCGGCGACCACCACCCGGCGCAGGTCCAACCGGTCGCCCACCTGCGCGGAGACCTCCACCAGGTGGTCCACGGCCCGGCACACGTCCGCGACCGTGGTGGGCCAGCCCCCTCCGGAGCCGACCCGGCGGTACTCGATGTTCCACACCGCCACGTCGAAGGAGGCCAGGTCGCGGGCCTGGTTCTCCATGTAGGCCAGGCCCAGAGAGTCCTTCCACCCGCCGCCGTGGATCAACACCACCACCGGCAGGGCCGGGTTGGCCGACTCGGGCAGGTAGAGGTCACCGAAGGTCTGACCGTCCGTGTCACCGGGCTCGCCGTAGTGCAGGCGGCGCGGTTCGGTGACCGGGACCGCACCCTCGGGCGCGACGTAGGGACGGGGAGCCACGGAGTCGGGGCTCGGGCCCGACGTCGCCACGTCCTCGCCGCCCGCCCCGAGGGCCGAGGTCAGCGCCCATCCCGCCGCCCCTCCCGCGCCCAGCGACAGGCCGATCAACACCGAACGGCGGGAGAGGTCGGTCCCGCCGCGGCGCGCCCGTCGGTCGGACACACGGCGACTGTGCGCACGACGACTGGGCATGCGGGGACTGGGCATGCGGCGGCGGGACCTCCTACGTTGTGCCCCCGGCCTCAGGCCTTGCCGGCGACGACGTCGTTCTCCGCCCCATCGTAGAAGGGGATGTATCCCTTGTCGGACGACAGGACGTAGAGCGGGTCGTCGAACTGGGAGGTGTCGAACGCCTGCTCGCGCAGCTCGGTCTTGCGGCTCTTGTAGGTGGACGTCACCTCGAGCTCCTTGGAGAGCCGGATGAACAGCGGAACCGCGTACGACGGCAACGACCTGCGCAGGTGCTCCGCGAGCGCGGCGCCGTCGAAGTCGGACTTGTCGTGCAGCCGCACGGCGGCCATGCCCGCCTTGCCGTCGGCGCCCGGCACCGGCACGCCGTAGACCACGGCCTGGTCGACCTCGTGGCGAGCGCTGACGGCCGCCTCCACCTCGGTGGTCGCCACGTTCTCGCCCTTCCAGCGGAAGGTGTCGCCCAGGCGGTCGACGAACGAGGCGTGCTTGAGGCCCTGGTCCAGCATCAGGTCGCCCGAGACGAACCAGGCGTCACCGTCACTGAAGGCGTCGCGGATGACCTTCTTCTCCGTGGCCTCCTTGTCGGTGTAGCCGTCGAAGGGCTGGGTGTCGGAGATGCCGCTGATCAGCAGGCCGATCCCGCCCTTGCCCACCTTGGTGAGCCGACCGTCCTCGCCGCGGCGGGGCTCCCCGGTGTCCGGGTCGTAGTCCACGATCGCGAAGTCCATCGGGCAGTAGCCGGTGGTCTTGGGGATGTTGAAGGCGTTGACGAACGCGATGTTGCACTCGCTGGCCGCGTAGAACTCACAGATCCGGTCGACGCCGAACCGCTGTTGGAACTCGTCCCAGATCTCGGGGCGCAACCCGTTGCCCGTCATCACCCGGATGGAATGGTCACGGTCGCCCGGACCGGGTTCCTGGTTGAGCAGGTAGCGGCAGATCTCGCCGATGTAGATGGCGGCGGTCGCCCCGGCCGCGCGGGCCTGGTCCCAGAACTTCGACGCGGAGAAGTGCTCCTCGACGGCCAGGCACGCGCCGGCGGCGAGCACGCAACCCAGGCCGACCGTGAGCGCGTTGTTGTGGTACATCGGCAGCGGACAGAGCAGGACGTCGTCCTTCTTGAGCCGCACACCCGACAGGCCGAAACCGGCGAGCGCGCGGTTCCAGCGGTAGTGGGACATGGTCGAGGCCTTGGGCAGGCCGGTCGTGCCCGAGGTGAACACGTAGTACGCGGTCTCGTTGCCCAGCGTCTCGTCCGCCTCGGGCGGGTTGGTGGCGCCGGCGTCCGCGTCCATCTTCTCCAGCTCGTCCTCGAGCCAGGTGAGATCCGAGAGCTCGTCCGGGCGGTGGCCCGCCGTGAAGTCGCGGAACGGGAGGTCGACCTCGGTCCCCACGGCGATCAGCTCACCGAGCCACTTCTCGCGGGGGATGGACCCGGCGGCCTCGGCGCACTCCGCCCCGATGAGGACGACCTTCGAGTCGATGATCTTCTGCGAGTGCTCGAGGACCTCCCCGCGCTGGTGGTGGTTGAGCAGGCCCACCGAGGCGCCCACCTTGACGGCGCCCAGGATGGCGAGCATGACCTCGGGCCGGTTGACCATGCAGATGCCGACGGTGTCGCCGCGCTCGACCCCACGGGCCTTGAGCACCCGGGCGAAGAGGTTGGCGCGCCGGTTCGCCTCCCCGTAGGTGATCTCGGAGCCCAGGAATCGCAGGAACGGGGCGTCCGGTTGGCCGGCCGCCAGTTCCTGGAACCTCCTGCCGATGGAGATCTTGTCGGTCCCGCGGGAGGAGCGGACGATCCGGAGACCACGCAGGACTGTCGGCAGATCGGAGACGAGAGAGGGCAGGCCTCCCGCCAGGTCGAACGGGGTGAGGGTCCTGGCGCCCTGGGACGCGCGGCGGGTGGTGTCTTCGGTCGTGTCGGTCACGGGTTCTCCTCTTTCGGGGTGGTGAGTGACTTGGCGGGATCTCCGGCGAGGCCGCGCCACGCGAGTTCGACGACCACTCCTGCGGCCACCGATTTGGGTATGGACCGGTGCGCGACGCGGTCGGCGACCGCCTCCCCGGCCCCGACGAGCGCGGTGGCGACCACCTCGAGCACCTCGCGGCTGCGCCCGTCCACCGAGTTCTGCGCCAGCAGATCGGTGGTCAGGTCCACCAGGACGGAGCGGGTCTTCTCGACCTCGTCGCCGAAGGCGGGTTCGGCCACGGCCTGGCGGTACACGACGTTCCACGAGTCGGCGTGGTCGTCCACGTAGTCGAGGAACGCCTCCACGACGCTCTCCAGACTGTGACGCGCACCGGTCCCACTGGTCGCCGCGGAGGTGAGGTGGTCGATGAGTCGCCCGGACTCACGGGTCACGCACGCGGAGAACAGTTCCTCCTTCGAGCCGTAGTAGAGATACAGCATCGGCTTGGAGATCCTGGCGTCCTTGGCGATGGTGTCCATCGACGCCGATCGGTAGCCGAGGTCGGAGAACACGCGGATGGCCGAGTCGAGCATCTGCTGTTCGCGGATCGCGCGTGGGATCCGTTTGGTCCCCGTCGTCACAGGACTCCTTCCGGCGGGACGTGGTGTCGTGTCCCACACCAACTTACCGGCCAGTAAGTAGTTGTGGGCGACACTACGCACGATCCACGGGGTACCGGGTGATACTCTTTCGGCGTCGGCGTGCCCCGGGGCACCGCCAGGACACCCCATTCTCGTGACCCGCAGGGAGAACTCGATGAGCTTCGGTACCGGAGCGCTCGCCAGCGCAGTCGGCGGAATCGTCCTCGGCGGCATCGTCGCCTTCGGAGCCAACTCCGCGATGGCCGAGAACTCCATCCCGGAGGTCGCTCAGCCGCCCGCCGACCAGGCCCTCCTCGGCCAGGTCGAGTACGGCGCCCGCTAGTCCCCCCTCCGCGCCGGCCGAGGTGACCCGCGGGATCCGTCTCGGTGCAGGCGCGCGTGACGCGGTCGTCGCGTTCCTCGGTTTCCTCCTCCTCGCCTGCCTGCAGTCCCCGGGTCTGGTCGTCCCGGACACCAAGTACGACCTCGTCGTCGACCCCGGACGCTTTCTCGTCCAGGCCACCCACCTGTGGACCGGACTGTCGTTCGGCGGCCAGGTCCAGAACCAGGCGTACGGGTACCTCTTCCCCCAGGGGCCGTTCTTCGCGCTGTTCGACCTGGTGGGGATGCCCGCCTGGCTGACCCAACGGCTGTGGTGGGCGGTGCTGCTGACGGTCGCCTACGTCGGCGTGGTCCGGGTCGCGGCAGCACTGCGGATCGGCACCCCCCAGACCAGGGCGGTGGCCGGGATCCTCTACGCGCTCGCCCCGCGGATGCTCGGCGACCTCGGGTCGATCTCCTCCGAGATCTGGCCCGTCGCGCTGGCACCGTGGGTGCTGCTGCCGGTGGTGCGGGTGTTGCAGGGGCGGATGTCCCCGCGCCGGGGTGGCGCCGGTGCCGCGCTGGCGCTGGCGCTGATGGGCGCGGTCAACGCGGTCGCCACCGCCGTCGCGTGCCTGCCCGCGATCCTGTGGTGGCTCATGCACCGCCCCGGACGCACGTGGGCGCGGCTGGCCGCGTGGTGGCTGCCCCTCTCGGTGGCGGTGTGCCTGTGGTGGGCTGTTCCGTTGGTGCTCCTGGGCCGGATCTCGCCTCCGTTCCTGGACTACATCGAGTCCGCCGAGGTCACC
>NZ_JAALEB010000149.1:0-6838 GCF_014145165.1 Dietzia sp. Cai40
GTAGTGCCATCGCGCCGTCCACAGCGACAGATCGGTCCGCGTCGGGCGCCTCGGATGTCGACCTCGTCGTCGAGCTGGAGCGCTCACTGCTCACCGATGTCGTCCGCGGTGACCGACGCAGGCTCGAGACACTCCTGGACCCCTCATGGAGCCACGTGTGCGCCCGCGGACGGGTCTGGTCGCGCGGGGACAGGCTCGCGGCCGCCGGGTCGACCGACCAGGCATCCGGAGACCACACGATGGAGGTCATCGAGGCCCGCGAACTCGCCTCCGACACGATCCTGGTGATCTGGCGCGAGCGGTCCCGTGGTGACTCGATCCTGCGCAGCTCGGTGTGGGTCCGGTCCAGGGGCTCCTGGCGCCAGACCTTCCATCAGGGCACTGCCGAGACCTGAGTTCCCTCCGCGCGGACGTTCTGCCGGGGAGGCGCGCCGCACACGGAACGGCGCCCCTCACCACGTCTGGCGAGGGGCGCCGTTCGTCGACCGCGGCGCGGGGCCTACAGGCCGCCCAGCAGCAGATGGAGCAGATCCCCCACGATTCCGATGAGACCGGCGACTAGACCCATGCGTCCACTCCCTACAGGTGATGTGACACCCGACGGGTTCCTCTCCCCGTCGAGCTGAAAGCGACTCTAAGGACGTAGTGTGACGGAGGTGTTTCGCCCCGCGGTCTACGCCGTGAACTTGGGTTTCGTCGCTGTAAGGATACATCTGTATAGGTTCATTCTTACGCAGTGGCCTGCGCCCTGGGTGTCCTATCCGCGGCGCGGTGCGGTGAACCCGACCGCCTGATAGACCTGCGAGAGCACGGGCCCGGCCACGGATCTCGCGCGATCCGCGCCGTCAGCGAGGATCTGCTCGAGTTGGCCCCTGTCGGACATGTACTCGTCGAACCGACCGCGCAACGGGGTGACGAAGGCCTCGAGGGCATCGGCGGTGTCGGTCTTGAGCGCGCCGTACCCCGCCCCCGCGGCATGGTAATCGGCCACGAGGTCCGCCACCGGCCGCCCGGTGAACGCCGACTGGATGGTCAACAGGTTCGACACACCCGGCTTCATCTCGCGATCGAAGCGGATGTCACCATCGGAGTCGGTCACCGCGCTGCGGATCCGCTTGGCGGAGACCTTCGGGTCGTCGAGCAGATTGACGATCCCCTTGGGGCTCTCCCCCGACTTGCTCATCTTGGCCGTGGGGTCCTGCAGGTCGTAGATCTTCGCCGAGCCCTCGAGGATCTTGCCCTCGGGCACCACGAAGGTCTTCCTGTAGCGGGAGTTGAACCGCATCGCCAGGTCGCGGGTCAGCTCGAGGTGCTGCCGCTGGTCCTCCCCCACCGGCACGAGGTGCGGGCGATAGAGCAGGATGTCGGCGGCCATGAGGACCGGGTAGGTGAACAGCCCCACGGTCGTCCCGTCCGTGCCCTGTTTGGACGACTTGTCCTTGAACTGCGTCATCCGGGCGGCCTCGCCGTACCCGGTGATGCACCCCAGGACCCAGGCCAGCTCGGCGTGCTCGGGCACGTGCGACTGCACGAACAGCACCGAGCGGCCCGGATCGACCCCCAGCGCGAGGAGCTGTGCGCAGCCGCGGAACACCCGTTCGCGCAGCTCCTTGGGATCCTGCTTGACGGTGATCGCGTGGAGGTCGGGGATGAAGTAGTAGGCATCATAATCGTCCTGCAGGTCCACCCACTGCCGCACGGCGCCCAGGTAGTTGCCGAGATGGTAGGAGTCGGCGGTGGGCTGGATGCCGGACAGGACGCGCTGGCGCGTCGCGGGCGCCCCGGTCGCGGCGGTCGTGGGCGCAGGAGCTGCGGAAGTGGACTGCTCAGACATGGCGCCCATCTTCCCACGGCGCCCCCGGCCCCCCGATCACGCCCTCATCGGCCGGTGGACCGGTCCTGCTCGGGCGGGAACCCGCCCGTCGCCACCGGCCCCCAGTCGTCGATCGTCACCCGGATGAGGCATTTGCCCTGCCGCACCATGGCCTCGCGGTACTCGTCCCAGTCGCTGTGTTCGCCGGCGACGCTGCGGAAGTACTCGACCAGCGGCTCCACAGCCTCCGGGAGGTCGACGATCTCAGCGGTTCCGTCGACGTGGACGTAGGGCCCGTTGACCTCGTCGGACAACACGCACACACTGACCGCCGCGTCCCGTCGGATGTTGCCCACTTTCGCCCGCTGCGGGTAGGTGGCCACGACGAGCCTGCCCTCGGAGTCGACACCACAGGTCACGGGCGAGCTCTGCAACCCTCCCGAGGACTTCCGCGTGATGAGCACCGCGCGGTGCCGCGGGCGCAGGAACTCCTCGAGTCCGGCTCGGTCAGGACGGTCGGCAGTCGCATACGTCGGCATGGAGCCGAGGTTACGGATGTGCTCGCCGCGCGGCATCCGCGATCGCGGGCCCCTCCGGTGCGGACGCCCTCGTCGTCGTCACTCGTAGACGACGGTGACCGGCGCGTGGTCGGACCACCGCATGTCGTAGGCACTCGCACGGTCCACCCGGTCGGCCACGGCACGATCGACCAGGCCGTCGGTCACCACGTGGTAGTCGATGCGCCAGCCCGCGTCGTTGTCGAAGGCCTTGCCGCGTTGGCTCCACCAGGAGTACGGGCCGATCTCGTCGGGGCGACGATGGCGGACGATGTCGGTCCACCCGCTGGCGTCGGCGAACAACTCTGACATCCACTCACGCTCGTGGGGCAGGAAGCCGGAGCTCTTGTGGTTCCCCTTGTGGTTCTTCAGGTCCGCCTCGCGGTGGGCGATGTTCCAGTCGCCGCAGATGATCATCTCGTGACCGTCGTGGGCGCCGACCACCTTCGCGCTCTCGGCGAGGTGCTCCCGGAAGCTCGCCATGAAGCGGTCCTTCTCGTCCTGTTTGGGGGTCTCGGCCGTCCCGGAGGGCAGGTAGAGGCTGGCCACGGTGACGGTCTCCCCGTCGACGGCGCCGGGGTACACCGCCTCGATGTAGCGGCCGGACTCGTCGAACTCGGGATCACCGTGCCCGATGCGCACCTCCGCGGGCTCGTGCCGGGACAACAGCGCGACGCCGGCCCGGCCCTTGAGCGAGGAGGCGGAGCCGACGAGGTGCCAGCCGGCGTCGAGGGCCGGAGCGAGCGCCTTACGGGTCTGGCCCTCGTCGGCGCGGACCTCCTGGAGCGCGACCACGTCCGCGCCACTGCCCTCCAGCCAGGGCAGGAATCCGAGGTTGGTCTCCGACCGCTGCTTGACGGCGGCGCGGATCCCGTTGACGTTGACGGTGCTGACGGTGAGGCTCACGCCGCTCAGGCTACCGACCCGGTCAGACGTATCCGTTGACACCCGGTTCGCACATTCATACATTGAGACGATCAATGTATGAATGAAGGGAACTGAAGGATGCACGGAGCGACGGCAGTGGTCCTCGGCGGGAGCGTGGCGGGCCTGTGTTCGGCCGGCGTGCTGGCGCCGCACTTCGACAGGGTGGTGGTCCTCGAGCGGGACGAGCTTCCGCCCGGCGCCGAGCACCGGCGCGGGGTCCCCCAGAGTAAGCACCCGCACTTCGTCCTCAACGCCGGGCGACGCGCGATCGGCGCGATCTTCCCCGGGTTCGAGGAGTCGCTCATCGAGGCGGGCGGAATGCTGCTGATGCCCTCGATGGACGCGGCCTACGGCGAGATGGACGGCTGGGGGCCGCGCAAGGCCAGCACCATGACGATGATCTACTCCTCCCGCATCCTCATCGAGCGTGTCCTGCGGGAGAAGGTCCGCGCACTGCCGACCATCGAGATCTGCGAGGGCGTGACCGCGTCGGGCCTGTCCACCACCGGAGGCGGGACACCGGCCGGGCGGGTGACCGGGGTGGAGTACCGCGACGCGCACGGCGAGACCCGGATCCTCGAGGCCGATCTCGTGGTGGACGCCCTCGGTCGCGGGTCCTCCGTCCGGGACTGGCTCGCCGCCGCCGGCTGGCCGGCCGTCCCCGAGAAGACCCTCGACGCCAAGGTCACCTACACGTCCCGCTGGTACCAACTCCCGGACGCCTCGCAGCGGCCGCCGAACTGGTGGTGGAAGCACCTGGTCCTGACCCCCACCCAGGACACCGGCCCCCATCCGCAGGAGCACGAGTTCCTCTCCAACTTCTTCCCCGTCGAGGGTGACCGCGCGATCTCGTGCATGGGCTCGTGGGGGATCCGGATGCCGCGCACGCCCGAGACGTTCGAGGCCGCCGCCGACCGACTCCGCGCGCCCACCTTCGCCGCCGCCATGCGGGCCGGCACCCCGATCTCGGAGGTGCACCTCACCCGCGCCACGGGCAACAAGTGGCGCCGCTACGACGAGCTGGCACACCCACCGCTGGGCCTGGTGGCCATCGGGGACGCGGCCTGCGCCTTCAACCCGTTCTACGCCCAGGGCATGAGCTCGGCCGCCCGCTCGGCGGTCGTGCTCTCCGACGTCCTGTCCGAGCACCGGTCACTCGACTCCTCGTTCACCCGCGCGTTCCTCGACCGGCAGCGCACGTCACTGGAGGTGCCGTGGATGCTGGCCATGGCCCGCGACCAGGGATACGACTTCGCCGAGGGCACGGAGGTCGCGCCCGCGTGGCGACGCAGGATCATGTCCCGGGTGTCGTGGCCGGTGTTCAACGCCATCACCGCCGCCGCCCGTGAGGACGACCACGTGGAGCAGACGTTCACCGCGGTGTTCAACCTCGACAAGTCGCTCCGCGACATGATGACGGACCCGCGCTTCGTCTACGGCCTGCTGCGCCACAAGGTCCGCGAGGCGCTCGGCCGCACCCGCGTGCCGGGTGGCTTCGACATCCGCCTCGACCCGCCCGGTACCGACTACTCCGATCCCGCGAACCCCGTGGAACCGGCGGCCTCCGCCGTCCGGTCCGCGACCCGACAGACGAAGGGCTGAGCGATGGCGTACTCCTGTGAACCCGATGCCCGGCAGGTCGCCGATTTCCTCGGCTTCTCCTGCGACGACGCACACCCCGTGGGGGCCGTTCGCTCACCGTTCGCCCTCGAGCACTGGACCATGCCCCTGCTCGAGGTGCTGATCATCGCCGGTGCGGTCTTCGCCCTCGTGCACGCGTGGCGGCGCTGGAGGCGCGACGGCGACCCGGTCAACCTCGGGCTGTGGTTCGCCTCCCTGATCTACCTGGCGGTCATCGAGCCGCCGCTGTACTTCCCCGAGTGGTTCGGTCTGCAGGACTACGTGGGCTTCATCTTCTCCCACAACGTCTTCACCGTGCAGTTCATGTTCGACCGACTGCCGCTGTACATCGTGGCGTTCTACCCGGTGATCTCACAGCTCACCTACGAGCTCGTCCGCGCCCTGGGGATCTTCGCCCGGCGCGGGGCCGCGATCGGGGCGATCGCCACCGCGTTCGCCAGCCAGGTGTTCTACGAGATCTTCGACCAACTCGGGCCCCAGCTCAGGTGGTGGGCGTGGAACCCCGACAACATGATCAACACGCCGATGTTCGCCTCCGTCCCGATGAACAGCATGTGGGTGTTCGCCTCGGTGTCCTTCGGCGTCATGGTGTGGCTCGTCGTCACGCTCCTGGGCGGGCCCGGGCGCACCGGAACGCCCATGGGCGGCGGCTCGGTGGCCTGGCGGACCGTCGTCGCGGGGGTGCTCACCCCGGTACTCATGGTGATCCTGGCCGCGCCCACCAGGGTCGGCGTGGACGCCGAGAGCGAGGGAACCCTCCAACGGACCATCCTCTGGACGTTCCTCGGCATACTCTGGCTCGTCGGCCTGTGGCTGCTGGCGGACGGGACCCGCCGGACCTGGCGGGGCTCCACGCCACCGGTCGCCTCACCGGCCTTCGTCCGCGTCTACCCGGTCCTCTACGTCGGTGTACACGCGGCGTTCTGGATCGCGGCACTCCCGGCCTTCCTGGGAGCGACGGACGGGGTCACCGGCGGTGGCACCCCGATCGGGAGCGGGTGGTACGCGCTCGCCTGCTTCGCGGTCGCCATCTGGTTCGTCGTCGCGGCGCTCCTGGCGACCCGGTCCCCCTCCCGCGAGGTCGGCTCCGCCCCCGGCACCACCGCGGGCACCGGGGATCCGCGGACGCGCGAGGCCGATGTGACACCCTGAACCGATGGCGAGACACGGGTGGGGGGGCCGGCCCCCGGCGGACGAGGAGGAGGCGCGTCAGCGCATCATCGACGCCACCGCCGGGCTGATCGACCGGCACGGAGTAGCCAAGACGACGCTCTCCGACGTCGCGGCCGAGCTCGGCGTGACCCGGCAAACGGTGTACCGGCACCTCGGGAGCATCGGCGAGATCATGAGCGCCGTGGCGGCCCGGGGTGCCGAGGACTTTGTCGACCGGTTGGTCTCCCACCTCGAGGGCAGCCGGACTCCCGCGGAGGCCGTGGTCGAGGGGATCCTGTTCTGTCTGCGCACAGTGCCGAGCGACCCACGACTCAACCTGCTGCTGCAACTCGGCGACACCGCCACGTTCAGCCGGGCGGCCACCTCGCCGCTGATGCTCGACTACGGCTCGGCGATGCTGCGTCGGTTCCCCGTGGAGTGGTCCGACGCCGGGGTCTCCGACGCCGACCTCGACGGTCTCGCGGAGATGATCATGCGACTGCTCATCTCGCTGTTGGACTCCTCCACGGACGTGCCGCGCCCGGAGGACGAGGTCCGCGCGCTGCTCGACCGGTGGCTCGTGCCGGCGCTCACGCCGTCCTGACCCCGTCCCGGTCCGGTCTGCGGGCGGCCACGACCGCGCCCACGAGGATCGCCAGTCCGACCGCCGCGAGGGCGGCCCCCGCGAGTGCGGGAGAGGTGTAGCCGAAGCCCAGCGCGATCACCACTCCGCCGAGCCACGCCCCCA
>NZ_JAALEB010000014.1:0-6986 GCF_014145165.1 Dietzia sp. Cai40
GGACACCCTCGATGCGATGCTCGACTCCGCGCAGGCCGGCTGCGACAAGCTGTTCGAGTTGCAGCGCGAGGCCCTCGCCGCCCCCTACCCGGGTGAGCTGCCCGCGCCTCCGGCCGCCCGGACCGCGGGGCGCCAGCCGTGACCGTGCGACTGCTGGTCGCGAGCCGGAACGCCAAGAAGCTCGCCGAGCTGCGCCGCGTGCTGGAGTCCGAGGGGATCGTCGGCATCGAGCCGGTCGGCCTGGACGAGGTGCCGGAGTTCCCCGAGGAGCCGGAGGACGGCGCGACGTTCGAGGACAACGCTCTGATCAAGGCGAGATCCGGGTGGAGGGCGACGGGCCTGGCGTGCCTGGCCGACGACTCCGGGCTGGCCGTGGACGCGCTGAACGGGATGCCGGGCGTGCTCTCCGCGCGCTGGGCGGGGCGTCACGGCGACGACGCGGCCAACAACGCGCTCCTGGTGGCGCAGCTGTCTGATGTGCCCGACGACCGCCGTGGCGCGGCCTTCTTCTCCAGCTGCGCCCTGGTGTACTCGGCGGCTGACCCGGCGGTGGACCCGGAAACGTCGACGGAGAATCCGGTCGAGCGGGTCGCGGAGGGGCGGTGGGCCGGACACGTGCTCCGGGAGCCGCGCGGCGAGGGCGGGTTCGGCTACGACCCGCTGTTCCTGCCCGAGGGGTCGGACCGCTCCGCGGCGGAACTCACACCGGGGGAGAAGGACGCCGACTCCCACCGCGGCCGTGCCCTGCGGGCGCTGGTGCCGGCGCTCCGGGAGCTCGCCGAGCGCGGCCGGACGGACTGACCGGCTCGGATCGGCGCCAGCTCAGATCGGCGCCGGCTCAGATCGGCGCCGGTTCAGACCGCGTACTCGGCCCGGACGTCCCGGGTCCGCTTGTGCTCGAACCAGAACGACAGGAACGGGACCGTCCCGGCCAGGGCGGTCAGCAGGGTGCGGGAGGCGGGCCACCGGGCCTTGATCGCCAGGTCGAGGGTCATGAACAGGTAGAAGATGTAGAAGACACCGTGGGCCTGTCCGATGTAGGTGAACCAGTCGGGAGCGTCCGAGGAGTTCTCCAGGATCAGGTACTTGTAGATCATCTCGACCGTGAGGACCAGCAGCCACACGCCGGTGATCCAGGCCAGGACGCGGTACCGGGCGAGCGCCCCGCGGACCTTGCCGTCGGGATCCGGCTTGCGGTCGTCGGTCTCCGGGGTGGCTGCGACGGTCATGTGGTGTGTCTCTCCTGGTGACGGTCGCCGGCGGCCGCGTCCTGACGGGCCAGCTCGGCGAGGTATGAGTTGTAGGCGTCCAGAGCCTCATCTCCGGTCCGGGCCTCCGCGGCGGGACGCCGGGGCAGAAGGTCCGCGGGGATCTCCGTGACGATCTCCTGCCTGCGCGAACCCCGGCGCAGGGGCGGAGCGTCGGGGTGGCCGTCGACCTCGTCGTCGTCACCCTCATCCCCGTCGACACCGGCCGCGGGGAGGGCCGACTCGGCCTCGTCGGCCTCCAGTCGCACGTACTTCAGGTACGCGTAGACCAGGAACCCCGCCAGGAACGGCCACATGAAGGTGTAGCCGAGGTTCTGCACCGTCCCCGTGGCCTCCTGGTAGCGGGCGAGCTGCCAGAACCCCATCCCCAGGCAGAAGATCGAACCCAGGACGACGAACGCGATCCACGAGGGGCGGTGCCTGACCTTGGTCGAGACCGGCGGACCGGAGGCGGGGTCGCCTCCGACCGTGCGGTCGCTCAGGGTGTCGGACACCCCTCCACGATACCGCCGACGGCGCGGTAAGCTCACCTCGCCCGGCACCCCCGGGCGGGCGCCCGTGGCGGAATTGGCAGACGCGCTGGATTTAGGTTCCAGTGTCTACGGACGTGGGAGTTCAAGTCTCCCCGGGCGCACCGCACAGATCGCGGTTCAGTCGAGCTCGTCGATCAGCCGGGCGAGGATGTCGTTCATCGTGAGCAGACCGATGAGGTCGTTGCCGCGGACCACGACCAGGCGGTTGAGGTGGAACCGGCTCATCATGGCCGCGGCCTGGTTCACCGACAGGTCCTCTCCCACGGTGATGGCGGGCTTGACGGCGGCGTCGTAGACGTTGAGCAGGTCCACGTCGCCCTCCTCGACGACGATGGCGCGCAGCAACTCGTTGTAGCTGAGCAGACCGTAGGCATCGTGGGGGTGCTGGCGGTCGACCACGAGGCTCTTGACCCTGTGGGAACGCATCATCGACAGCGCCTCGCGCAGGGTGGCGTAGGGGGAGATGGTGATCACCTCGGGCACCATGACCTGTTGGACGGTGAGCATTGGGGGTCCTCCTGGGTTGTACGGGCGGGGTGGGGCGTGCGCGGGGGAGCGGGTGGGCGTGGCTCAGGTGTTCTCCCGGCGCATGTATTCCTCGAACTTCACCAGTTGCCGGGGGTCGATCCCGGTGAGGTGCTCGATGGGGACGTTGAAGGCGATGCCGTGGGAGTTGTCCCCGTCGACCAGGATCTCGTGCAGGGATTTGAGGATCGGGGTGGCCAGGTGGGTGCCCACGACCATGAGCAGCACCGACTGGGAGCCCTCGAACGTCAGGCCGAAGAAGGTCTTCTTCTGCTGCGCGCCGATGCCCTTGCCCTCCAGGATCGTCACCCCGGTCGCCCCGGCCCGTTGCGCGACCTCGATGGCGGTGTCCTCCAGTTCCGGGGGGGCGATCACTACGACGGCCGTGAATTTCATGTCGATTCCTTCCGCAGTCGGGGGACTTTCTCGAGGGCGATGGCATAGAGCAGGACGGAGATGATCGGGAAGATCGAGGCGAAGGCGATGAGGCCGAAGCCGTCGAGCAGCGCGCTGCGGCCGTCGATGGCGCTGGCCAGTCCGATGCCCAGGGCGGTGACCAGCGGCACGGTGACCTCGGATGTGGTGACCCCGCCGAGGTCGAAGGCCAGGGCGACGATGTACTTCGGGGCCAGGACAACCAGGACGATGACCACGGCGTAGGAGACCATGATGAAGTAGTGCAGCGGCCCGCCGGACAGGATGCGGTACACCCCCAGCGCGATTCCGACCGCCACCCCCGTGGCCACGACCAGGCGGATGGCGGTGGCGTTGATCCCGGCCGGCGAGACGTTCTCGGCCTGGTCGGCGATGGCCACCAGGGCCGGCTCGGCCATGGTGGTGGCGAACCCGATGAGCAGGGCGAACAGCAGGATCAGCGCCGGCACGCCGCGGTCGATGAGCTGCTCGGCCATCTGCGTGCCCAGCGGGAAGAGCCCCATCTTCAGGCCCACCACGAAGGCGTAGAGCCCCACCAGGACCATGACGAACCCGACGGCCACGCGCAGCGGGTGGGACAGCTTGCGGCGCAGCGCGACGTACTGGAAGAACAGGACGACGATCACCATGGGCGCCACGTCGCGGACCATCTCCGCCAGGCCTACCACGTGCTCCAGCCAGAGCGGGGTGGAGCCCTGGTCCGACCCCGTGGTGGGCGTACCGCCGCCACCGCCGAAGGTGTAGACCCACATCCCGTAGAGCTGCACCCCGATCATCGGGACCATCACACACAGCGCGACCAGGCCGAAGCCGTCCGTGAGGGCGCTGCGGCCCCGGATCGAGTTGGCCAACCCGATCCCGATCGCGGCGATCAGCGGCACGGTCACGACGTTGGTGGTCACCCCGCCGGAGTCGAAGGCCAGGCCCACGATCTCCGGCGGGGCCACGAACGTGGCCACCAGGACCACCACGTAGCCGCCGATGAGGATCCGGTGGACCGCCCACCCCCGCAGCACGCGCAGGATCCCCAGGACCAGGACGAGACCCACGGACACGGCGATCACGACCCGCAGCACGACCCCGTCGATCCGGCCCTCGCTGATCAGTTCGGCCTGTTCCGCCACCGCGATCAGGGCGGGTTCGGCCACGACCGCGGCGAATCCGATGGCGAAGCCGAAGGTGAGCAGCAGCCCCAGGGCCCCGCGGCGGGTGAACTGGTTGGCGAGGTTCTTGCCCACCGGGAACACGCTCAGGTCCAGTCCCTGGAGGAACAGGGCGATCCCCACCCCCACGATGAGCAGTCCGGCGACCAGCTGTAGCGGGTCCTCGGGCATCCGGCGGAAGACGAGCAGCTGGAAGGCCACCACCACGGCCACGATGGGCAACAGGTTCCTCAGGGCTTTCCGGAACTCCTGGGCGAAGTGTCGGAGATGCTCCATGGAGGCTGGGGTCCTCTTCCGGGGTCGGGTCGACAGGCGGCCTGGATCCCAGTCTGACGTACGACCACCGGGGCGTCCACGGAACGGTCGCGGGGCCGTGGTCGGTCCACCGGGTCGGTGCGACCTCACCGCCGGCTCACCGCGGACTCACCGCGACCTCACCGCCGGCTCACCGACGACGGTCTTTCCCGAGCGCGGCGAGGGCCCTGTCGGCGATCTCCTCCACCGGAAGCGCGATCGGGCAGGTGATCCCGTCCTCGTCCGGGCCCAGGGACTCCAGGGTGGCCAGCTGCGATTCGAGGATCCGGTGGGATGCGAAGTGCCCGCGTCGAGCGGCGAGGCGGGCGGCGAGGAGCTCCGGGTCAGCGCCGAGTTCGACGAAGAACACCGGCCGGTCGACGTCCCGGAGGACGTCGCGGTAGGCGCGGCGCAGTGCCGAACACGCGACGACGACGCCGGGGTCCGGGCCGGTGCGGGCCCCCTCCCGTTCCCGCTCCCGCATCCTGTCCCGGACCGCGTCGAGCCACGGCCCGCGGTCGAGGTCGGTGAGCGGCTCGCCGGCGCCCAGCTTCCGGCGGTTGGCGGGGGGATGCAGGTCGTCGGCGTCGAGGAACAGGGCACCCGTCCGCTCGGCGATCGCGCGGGCGACGGTCGACTTACCGGCCCCGGACACCCCCATCACCACGATGTGCGCAACGGCCGCGGGCAACGGCTCTGCCCGATTCGGCACCGGCCCCGTCGGAGTCGCCACGGGCCTGTCAGATGGTGAAGGCCATCGACCCGAGGATCTTCCTGCCCAGGTCCTCGTCGCCACTGATCTCCACGCCGTTGCCGGGTTCGGCGGTGATCCTGCCGGTCGCCGCACGGACGAAGGTCGGGGTGTCGAACACCAGCTCGACCGTGGTCCGCGCGGAGTCGTCGACGTCCACGAGTCCCGCCCGGCCGGCGACCATCACGTCGACGGCCATCGGGAGATCGGTGTCGGACTCACCCGTGACCCGGAACCGGACGCGGGCGCCGTCCGGGGCGCCGGCCTTCTTGCCCACGGTCCGGGGGAGGGAGCGCACGATCTCGTCGAGGGCGAACCGCCCCGGGCCGCTGCCGAGGTGGTGTTGCATGCCGAGGGCGTGGCGGATGTCGTCCTCGTGGATCCAGCAGTCGAAGACGCGCACGCCCATGAAGCGACGGAACGGGACGCGACCGACGGGGGAGTCGGACTCGGCCTCGAACTGCTGCGGGGTCATCTCGGCGAGCTGTCCCGTGCGCTCGGCCACCGCCTCCCGGAAGTCCGCGAACGCGTCCTCGACCGCCAGCGGACGGGCCTCCTGCACGAACTTCTCGTTGAGCTCCCCGATGGGGTTGCGGACGTACTCGTCTGCCGAGGGCGGGAGGTCGACGTCCGGTACCGGTTCGCCCGAGAGCAGGTGCTCCGTTCCGGCGATGTGCGCCACCACGTCGCGGACGGTCCATCCGGGGAGGGCCGTGGGTGCGGCCCAGTCGTCTCTCTTCAGTCCCGCGAGGAGCTCGTCGAGGCGCTTCCATTGCTGGATCAGGTGGCGCACCTCGACGGGTGCGCTGCCGGTGGGTTCTGTGGTGGTGGCGTCGCGGCCCTCGGTCTCCATGGTCACCAGGCTACTGCCGCGGTGGGGACGGACCCGGCCACTTGACCGTCAGCGTCCCGCGGCGGACCCCGCGAGGACGACACCGGTCATGAAGTCGTGGAATCGCGACGGCTCGTCCAGATGCGGGGTGTGTCCGGATTGGGGGAAGACCACCAACTCCTTGACCGGGGCGTCCAGCACCTCGAACCACTCCCGGGCGAGGTCGGAGCGGCCCGGGGACTCGAACTCGCCGAGCACCACGAACACCGGGACGTCCAACCGGGGGACGTCCCGGCGGAAGTCGATGTCCTGCAGTTGCGGGTAGAGGACCGAGAAGGTGTCGATGATCCCGCCCATGCCGCGGATCTGTTCGGTGAGGGTGTACTCCGGGGCCAACAGGCTGGCGGGGTACGCCGACGCCGGGTCGTAGTCCTGTCCGTGCGGGAACTCCCGGTACTCGGGATTGGTGGACAGGGCGTCCGGGTAGGCCAGCATGTCCTCGTAGGGGGGTGGGCCGTTGTCCCGCAGGCGCCGGGCGAAGTCGTCCTGGCCGGCCCGCTCGGCCCAGTCCAGGGTCTCGGCGTACATCCTGCGGTCGGTCTCCTGCTGGTCGACCATCTGCCCGGTGCCGATGAACGCGTGGTACTTCTCTGGTGCGCGCTGCGCGGCGAGCACTCCCAGGGTGGAGCCCCAGGAACTGCCCACCAGATAGATGCGCTCCTGCCCGAACCGCTCCCGCAGGTGGTCGGTGACCTCGAGCGTGTCGGAGATCATCTGCTCGACAGTCAGTGTGTCCGTCGGTTCCAGCGCGGACAGGGACTTGCCGGTCCCGCGCTGATCCCACACGGCCAGAACGAAGTCCTCCTCCAGGGGCTCTCCGGACGCCCTCATCGCCCCGATTGCGGTGCCGCCGGGCCCGCCCTCCAGGAACAGCAGCACAGGGGCGTCGCGGTCGTGGCCCCGGAGCATCACCGCCTGCTCGTGACCGCCGACCGGGAGGGTGATCAGCTCGGCCACACTGGTCGGTAGTTCGCGTCCGTCGGGTCCGGTGATCGGGGCGGTCGACGCCGGGCGGAGCAGGGCGACGGCGAGGACGACCACGGGCAGGGTCACCAGGACCGCTCCGAGTGCGCGGAGTCGCCGGCTCGCCACCGACCGCCGGGGCCCGGTGACGGCGCGTCGCCG
>NZ_JAALEB010000150.1:0-6605 GCF_014145165.1 Dietzia sp. Cai40
GCAGGCCAGCCACGCCACTTGTTCAGCAGTCTCCTAGGCCGAACCCTGCTGGTCCGGACCGCCCCCGAACTCCCGCCCGGTCCCGCGCCCGAGGAGGTCGAAGGCCTCGTCGAGGTAGACGGTCGGGTCGTGCTCCGCTGCGTCGCGGCCCGGTTCTCCCGCGAGCGGCTGGTGCCTGAGCACCGACGCCCCGGCCGCCAGCCCCAGGTCCACGAGCACGCGGACCCGGAACACGCTCAGGTGGGGCGCCCGGCGGCCGACCGCCTCGTACAACGGGTCGAGGATGCTCTCGGCACAGGGACGCTCCTCGTTGCCCATCAGCAACATGACCTGTTCGCCGACCACGAGGAGGTTCTCCGCCGCGACGATGTCGTCCTCCGAGCGGCCGTAGGACTCCCGGAAGATCGAGCGCAGGACGTCGAGCGGCGACATCCCCGCCGGCGCCTGGTCGACCCTCCGGACCCATTCGGCGACCTGCTCGCGGAGGAAGTGGACGAACGCGTCCTCGCGGTGGGCGAAGTAGTTGTGGAAGGTGCGGGTGGAGACCCCGGCCCGGTCGGCGATGGCCGAGACCGTCGCCCCCTCCGCGCCCTCGGCCACCAGGAGCTCGACCGCGGCCACCGAGAGGCGGGTGAGGGTGTCGGCCTTCTTGCGCTCCCGGAGGCTAGCCATCTGTCCGCGTCCCGGTACCACCGCCACCGTCCGGGTCGGCGTGGCCGCCGGGCGCCTCGTGCCGGCCCGCCCCCGGGGACTGCTCGGCGACGGTGTCGGCCGAGTGTCGGCCGCCGACGAGTGCCGATTCGCGGTGGGCGCCGCCGTCGGTGTCCTCGCCGTCCGTGGCGGTGCTCGTCCCCTGCTGGGCGGACTCCTCCGCGGTCTCCAGCGCCGACCCCTCGACGTCGACGGTGGGGAGGAGCCTGTCCAGCCACCGGGGCAGGCCCCAGGCCCGCTCGCCGAGGAGGAACATCACGGCCGGGATGATGGTCATGCGCACCACGAACGCGTCGAACAGCACCGCGATCGCCAGCGCGAAGCCCATCACCTTGATGAACTGCTCGTCGATCGTCATGAAGGCGGCGAAGACGCTGATCATGATCAACGCGGCGGCGGTGACGACGCGGGCCCCGTGTTTGAAGCCGTTGGCGACCGCGTTGTGTGCGGTCTTGCCGTGCACCCACCCCTCGCGCATCCTCGTGACCAGGAACACCTGGTAGTCCATCGCCAGACCGAACACGATGCCGATGAGCATGATCGGCAGGAAGCTGATGACGGGTTGCGGATCGGAGATGATCCCGCCCCAGCCCTCCTGCCAGATCGCCACGGTGACGCCGAAGGTCGCCGCGACCGAGAGGCCGAAGCCCAGCGCCGCGATCAGCGGCACCCAGATCGACCGGAACACCAGCATGAGCAGGATGAACGCGAGCGCCAGCACGATGGCGATGTACGGCAGCAGCACCTCGGTGAGTCGTTCGGAGATGTCCTCGTAGATCGGGGTGACGCCGGTGACGGAGTAGGTGCCCCCGGTCTCCTGTTCGAAGGCCGCGACCCCGGACCTGATCTCCGCGAGCACGTCCGCGGCCCGCTCGTCGGTCGCACCGTACTCGGGCGTGACGAGGAGTTGGGCGGCGTCACCCGACTCGTTGGTCTCGATGATCTGCGCGTTCTGCACTCCGTCGAGCGCCTGGATGTCCGCCGCGGCGGTGGCCCACGCGGCCGGACGCTCCTCCTCCGCGACATCGAGCGTGTCCACGAAGGCGATCATGGGGGCGTTGCGACCGGGACCGAACGCCTCGTCGGTCATGTCGTAGGCCACGCGGTTCGGGGTGTCCGGGGCCATCGTGCCGTCGGACGGCATGGCCAGTCGCAGCTGCACGGCCGGCAGGGCCAGCAGGACGAGCAGCAGGACACCGGCGGTCGCGAAGAACACGGGACGGGCGCGGATGCGGCGCACCCACGTCAGGCCCATCGTCGGCTTCTCGTCCTCCGGGTCGGGCGCCTTGACGCCCTTGACGCGGGCCGCGAAGAGCCTGGTCCCGACGGCACCGAGGATGGCGGGCAGCAGCGTGATGGCGACCAGGACCGCGATCGCGACGGTCGCCGCGGCGGACAGCGCCATCGCGGTGAGGAACGGGATGTTGATGATCGACAGGGCCGCGAGGGCGACGAGCACGGTGAGTCCGGCGAAGACGACGGCGGAGCCGGCCTTGCCGACCGCCAACCCGGCGAGGTGCGCGCGCTGCCTGGCGTCGATGGTCTTGAGCTTCTCCGCGAGTTCGGCCGGCTCGAGGTCGTTCCCCCCGATGTGTTTGACCAGCTCGGTGCGGAACCGGGAGACGATGAACAGCGCGTAGTCGATGCCCACGGCGAGACCGATCATGGACGCCAGGGTCGGCGTCATGGTGTTGATCGTGTCCGTGAAGGCGGTGGCCGCGAAGATGCCCGCGATGCCGATCCCGACGCCGATGATCCCGGTGAGCAGCGGCATCCCCGCGGCGATCAGCGAACCGAAGGTGACGAGGAGGATCACCGCCGCCACCGCGATGCCGATGAGCTCGCCGATGGCGCTGATCTCGGACATCTGGAAGGCGTTCCCGGAGTACGCGATGGTCAGGTCGCCCTCGTGCCCGGCCACGACGTCCGCGAAGGCGTCGCGGTCCTCGGCGTCGATGTCCATGGTCGTCTCGGCCGCGAACAGGACCTGGACGGTGCCGGTCGTCTCGTCAGCGCTGAGCGGGCTCAGGGCCGCGATGTCGGCCTCGATCTGCTCCTGCGGGATCTCCTGGGCGGCCTTGGCCTCGGTCAGCTGCTGGGACAGCCCCTCGGCGGCGATCACCGGGTTGACGATCGCGTCGGTGTCGGCGAGGAAGTCCAGCTCCCGCACCTGTGCGAGGAATGCGTCGACGTCCTCCGTCACCGCCGGATCGGTGAGGGTGCTGCCCTCCGGGGCGCGGATGACCACTGTCCCCGTGGGGGCGTCGAGTTGGTCCCCCGCCCCGGCGAACCGCTCCTGCATCTCCTCCTGGGTCTCGATCGACTCCAGGCCCGGGATCGAGAAGGTGGTGCTGGTCTGCTGCGACATCGTGGCCGCGGCGGTGCCGACGCCGACGATCAACAGCATCCAGGCCGCGATGAACCGCCACCTGAACAGATAGGCGGACCGCCCGATGCGGTAGAGGAATGACGCCATGCGCTGGCTCCTGGTGCGTAGGTGCGGGAAGCGGAACCCTCGCAGTTTTGCACGAGTGCTGCACCATTGCACAGCCTGCGCAACCACGTGTGGCGAACGCCACCCTGCCCGGATGCGCCGCCCGCCTTGTCGATACCCCCCTGGGTATGTACAGTCGTGGCACACCCCTCGCAGGGAACACCGACCGACAAGGAGAGCACCATGCTTCTCGAACGCATCTACGACGAGGACCTCGCCCAGGCCGGCTACTTCATCGGCTGCCAGGCCAAGGGGGAGGCCGTGGTGGTCGACGCCCGCCGCGACATCCGCGAGTACCTGGACCTGGCCGCTCGTCACGGCATGACCATCACCGCGGTCACCGAGACCCACATCCACGCCGACTACCTGTCCGGGACCCGTGAGCTGGCGGAGGCCACCGGGGCGACCGTCTATGTTTCCGGTGAGGGTGGCGAGGACTGGCAGTACGGTTTCGCCGCGGAGCGCCTGCATCATGGTGACCAGGTGAAGCTGGGCAACATCACCGTCGAGGCCGTGCACACGCCGGGTCATACGCCGGAGCACCTGTCGTTCCTCATCACCGACGGCGCGTTCGCCGATGCTCCCGGGTACATGTTGACCGGTGACTTCGTGTTCTCCGGTGACCTGGGCCGGCCGGATCTGCTGGATGAGGCGGCGGGCGGGGTGGACACCCGTTTCGTCGGCGCCACGCAGATCTTCCGCAGCCTCAAGGAGTCGTTCGTCACGCTGCCGGATCATGTCCAGGTCTTCCCGGGCCATGGTTCGGGCAGCGCCTGCGGCAAGGCGTTGGGCGCGCTTCCGTCGACCAGCGTCGGGTACGAGCGTCGATACGCGTGGTGGGCGGGGTACGTCGAGCGTGACGACGAGCAGGGCTTCGTCGATGAGCTGCTCGACGGTCAGCCGGACGCGCACGCGTACTTCGGGCGGATGAAGCGGCAGAACCGGCAGGGTCCGGACGTCCTCGGACCGCTGGCCCCGCTGCGCCGTTGCGAGTCCGCGGAGGTGGCCGACGCCCTCGAGACGAACGAGGTCGTCGTCGTCGACACCCGCGGCCAGGACGAGGTCCACGCGGGCACCGTCCCCGGCTCGCTCAACATCCCCGGCGTCGACAAGGCCGCCTCCTTCGGCGCCTGGGTCTACGACCCCGAGAAGGAGGACACGCCCCTGGTGGTCCTGGCCGAGGACGTCGAGATGGCCGAGGCGTTCCGGGATCACCTGCTACGGGTCGGCATCGACACCGTCACCGGCTACACCACCGGCCTCGAGTGTCTGCCCATGACGACCCCCGAGATGATCGGGCCCGACGAGCTGGACGCGTTCGACGCCGCCATGGTCCTGGACGTGCGGAACAAGACCGAGCACGCCGAGGGGCACATCCCGGGCTCCGAGCAGCTCAGCGGCGGCCGACTCCTTTGGAACCTCGACCGGCTCCCGACCGACGGGCCGATCGTGACGTACTGCCAGAGCGGCGTCCGCAACTCGGTCGCGGCCAGCGCCCTGCGCCGCGCCGGCTACCACGTGGTCGAGCTCGAGGGCAGCTACGTCGCCTGGTCCGAGCGCACCCTCGTCTCCGCCTGAGCGGACCCACCGCACACCCCGGGGGCCGGACCACCCGTCCGGCCCCCGGCCCCGCGGCGACCCGCCGCCACTCCGACTCCCCACACGAAAGGGCTGACACCACCCATGCTCTCCAGCCTCACCCACGCCCCGACCATCGCCCCGGCCGACCTGCGCGATGCGATGGACTCGGACACCCCGCCCACCGTCATCGACGTGCGATCCGGCGCCGAGTACTCCTCGGTCCACATCCGCGGCTCCTATAACGTGCCGCTGCCCCTGCTCGCCGAGCACGGGGACGAGTTCGCCTCCCGCCTTCCCGGGCAGGTCGTGCTGATCTGCCAGTCGGGCAACCGCGCCCGCCAGGCCAACCAGCGTCTGGAGTCCGTGGGCGTGGACCCCGACTCGGTCACCGTCCTGGACGGCGGAATCGCCGGCTACGAGGCCGCCGGCGGTGAGGTCGTCCGCGGCAAGGGCGCCTGGGCGATGGACCGGCAGGTCCGGATGGTCGCCGGTTCGCTCGTCCTGGTCGGCGTCACCGCCTCCAAGATCGTCTCCCCGAAGTTCGCCTACCTCGCCGGCGCCATCGGGGCCGGGCTGACCTATTCCGCGGCGAGCAACTCCTGCGCCATGGCCGCGGGCCTGGCCAAGATGCCGTGGAACCGCTCGGCCGACGAGCCCGGCCTGGGCACCGTCCTGGACTCGCTGCCCACCCGCTCCTGACCCACCCCACCCACACCGGCGCCCCCGCCGGAGAAAGGCACCTGCCATGGAGATCACCGTGATCATCGTCGTGGCGCTGGCCGTCCTGGTCGGCCTGTCACTGGGCCTGCTCGGCGGGGGCGGGTCCATCCTGGTCGTGCCGCTGCTGACCTACATCGGCGGACTCGACCCCAAGCAGGCCATCGCCACCTCCCTGTTCGTCGTCGGTGCGACCTCGCTGGTGAGCCTGTTCGGCCACGCCCGCAAAGGCAACGTCCAGTGGCGCACCGGCCTGATCTTCGGCGCCGCAGGCATGGTCGGCGCATTCGGCGGCGGAATGGCCGGCGGCTACATCCCCGGCACCGTCCTGATGGTCGCCTTCGCGATCATGATGATCGCCACCGCCGGGGCGATGATCCGCGGCCGCAAGGACCGCGACGGGCAGAGCAACGACCACCACCACCCACTGTGGCGGATCCTGCTCGACGGCCTCGTCGTGGGCGCCGCGACCGGACTGGTCGGCGCCGGCGGCGGCTTCCTCGTCGTCCCGGCCCTCGTGCTCCTGGCGGGCCTACCGATGACCGCCGCGGTGGGCACCTCCCTGCTGGTCATCGCCATGAAATCCTTCGCCGGACTCGGCGGCTACCTCACCTCGGTCAGCCTGGACTGGCCACTGGTCGCCGCCGTCACCGCCGCCGCGATCGCCGGCTCCTTCGTCGGCATCCGCCTCACCTCCGTCGTCCCGGAGAAGGCCCTGAGAAAGGGCTTCGGCTACTTCGTCCTACTCATGGGCGCCTTCGTCCTGTCCCAGGAACTACCCTTCCCCGCCGCACCGATCATCCTCGGCACTGTGGCCGTCCTGGGCACTGCCGCGGCGACCTGCCTCCTCGCCGCCAAGGACCGCTGCCCGCTGAGATCCGCCACTCCGATCGCCGCGCGGGCCTCGTGACGCGGAGCTGAACGATCACATATATCTTACATTGCAACACGGAAGGGGGGAACCCTTTGGACGACCGCGCGGTCGGGACGCGCCGACTGGCAAGATAGGGTTGCCTAACTTAAGGAGGCCCCCGTGGCAGATGAGCGCAAGAGCCCCACCCCGACCACCCTCACCGTGCTGCGCACCGAGACGGTGAGCGCC
>NZ_JAALEB010000151.1:0-10656 GCF_014145165.1 Dietzia sp. Cai40
ACCGACCCCCGACGAACTAACGGAGATGCCCACTAGCCACAGGGGTCGTCCCTGGCGGATCCGCGGGGCGCCCGTTCGTCGTGGACGCACCCGTAATCCACGCGAAGTCCACTTTGAGGTAAGCGAACTCTGATGTGCTGAGGTGCAGGCGGTGAGCGCCGCCCTCGACGACCCCAGGGAGAGCGACATGTCCGGAAGACTTCTCACCGTGTGCGGCATGGCCGCCGTAACCCTCCTCGCGGGCGCCGGGACCGCGAACGCGCAGCTCGGTTCCGTCACCGGTTCGCTTCCGGGGTCGACCAGCGGGCCGGTCGGTTCCACGGCCACCGCGGTCTGCAACGTCGGTAGCGTGGCCAACCTCGCCGGGGCCGGACTGCCGACCAGCGCGGTCTGCTCGGTCGCACCGGCGCTGGGCAGGTCGATCGACCACCTGCTCGCCGGAGACACCAACGGTTCGGTCTCCGCGCTCGTCGGTGGCGTCCCGGGGGTGGGGAGTGCGCTGGAGAGGGTGGTACCCACGGACTCGGCGGCCGACCTGGTGGATCAGGCGCTCGCGGGGATCGACGCGACGTCGCTCACCCCCCAGGGCTGAGCGGGCCGGCGCGCGCTCGCAAGACGGGCACGGAGACAGGTGAGCCAATTGCACTCAGTGCAAAAGTGCTGGCCAAAGCGCGTGATCACTGGATTGGAACGCGTTATAGTTCGCTCATGACCCTCGCACCAGGTAGCCCCGCGCCCGATGTCTTCAGCCCGGCGAAGATCGGAAACGTGACGTTGCGCAACCGCATCGTCAAGGCCGCGACGTTCGAGGGCCGCTGCCCCGAGGGCCGGGTCACCGACGAGCTCATCGAGTTCCACGCCGAGTACGCCCGCGGCGGCGTCGGCATGACGACGGTCGCCTACTTGGCCACCTCGCCCGAGGGTCGGACCGACCGGCACCAGTACCACTGGGGCATGGACGACGGCGGCATGCTGCGCAAGCTCACCGACACGGTGCACGCCGAGGGCGCGGCCGTCTCGGCGCAGGTCGGCCACGCGGGGGCGGTGGCCAATTCCGCCTCCAACAAGATGCCGGCGATGGGGCCGTCCCGCATCCCGGCCCCCACGGGAATGTCCCTGACCAGGGCCTGCACCGAGGCGGATATCGATCGGATCGTGGAGGACCACGTCCGAGCGGCCCGTGGGGCGGCGGAGGCCGGGTTCGACGCCATCGAGGTGCACTTCGGGCACAACTACCTGGTGAGCGAGTTCCTCAGCCCCAAGTTGAACAAGCGCAAGGACTCCTACGGCGGGTCCCTCGAGAACCGTGCTCGGTTCGCCCGCCGCATCGGCCGCGCCATCCGCGACGCGATGGGCGACCGGATCGCCGTGACCATCAAGCTCAACATGGACGACGGCGTGCCCGGCGGATTCTGGATCGACGAGGCCGTGCAGGTGGCCAGGTGGATCGAGGAGGACGGCTCGGCGGACGCCCTGGTGATGACCGTGGGCAGCTCCCTGCTCAACCCCATCTACCTGTTCAAGGGCGACGCGCCGCTGCACGAGTTCGCCGCCACCCAGCCGACGGTCATCAAGCTGGGCATGAAGGTCGCCGGACCCAGGATGTTCAAGGAGTACCCCTACACGGACGCCTACATGCTCGACGACGCCCGCCAGATCCGCGAGGCCGTGAGTATGCCCATGATGCTGCTCGGGGGGATCGTCGACCGACCGTCGATCGACAAGGCGATGAGCGCGGGATTCGAGTTCGTGGCCATGGGGCGCGGCCTCCTGCGTGAGCCGGACCTGCCCAACAAGCTGAGGGCCGATGATCGTCGTCGGTCCCTGTGCGTGCACTGCAACCGCTGCATGGCCACGATCTACAGCGGGAGCCGCTGCGTGTTGCGCGACCACGTTCCGCCCGTCCCGGCGCGCGGCTGACCCCGACCGGCGTCAGGCCACCTTCCTGACACCGGCGTCAGGCCACCTTCCTGGCACCGGCGGGCCGCTACGGTGGGACCCCAGGAGGCCCGCTCGAGCGACCCGGGCCGGAAGGGGAGCACATGTCGAGGCGACGGATCACCGACTACCGTGGCAAGACCTGCGTGGTCACCGGAGCGGCCAGCGGGATCGGCCGCGCCGTGGCGATCCGGCTGGCGGGCGAGGGCGCGCGGCTGGTGCTGACGGACCGCGACGCCGCCGGGTTGCAGACGGCGGCACAGGCCTGCCGGGACGCGGGTGGCGCGGTGCTGGGCTCCGAGACCGTGGACATCACCGAGCACGAGGCGGTGATGGGGTTCGGCGAGAGCACGATCGCCGCGCACGGCGCCCCGCACGCGATCTTCCACGTCGCGGGCAACTCGGCATGGGGGCGGCCCGACCTGCTCGAACACCGCGTCTGGCGGTCCATGGTCGAGGTCAACCTCATGGGCACCATCCACGTGATCGAGGCGTTCGTCCCGGCGATGATGGCGGCGAAGCGACCCGCCGCGCTCGTCATGGTCTCGTCCGCCGCCGGTCTGCTGGGTCTGCCGTGGCACGCCGCGTACAGCGCCGCCAAGTTCGGCATCCGTGGCATCGCCGAGGTGCTCCGCTTCGACCTGGCGCCGTACGGGATCGGCGTGCACCTGGTGTGTCCCGGCGGGGTGGACACCCCGTTGGTGGAGACCGTCGAGATCGCGGGCGTGGACCGTTCGAACCCGCAGGTCGCCAAGACCGTGGACCAGTTCAGGCGCCATGCCGTCACCCCGGAGGTCGCGGCCGAGAAGACACTCGAGGGCGTACGCAAGGGGCGCTACATCGTCTACACCTCGCCGGACATCCGACTGGGGTTCGCCGCCCAGAAGTTCGCTCCGCCGCTCTACACGCTCGCGATGCGACTCCTGAGCCGTCGCATCAACAAGGCCGGAGAGGGAATCCTCCCGTGAGGGGGATGGAGACCCTCAACGACGCCGCCATCCTGCTGGCCCGGCTCGGGCTCGGGGCGGTGTTCGTGGCCCACGGATGGCAGAAGTTCTTCACGCTGGGGTTGAGCCGGGTGGGTGAGCAGTTCGCCGGGTACGGGATCCCGCAGCCGGAGGTGACCGCCGCGGTCGTCGCCGGGGTCGAGTTGATCGCGGGGATCGCACTCATCGCGGGCATCCTCACGCCGCTGGCCGGGATCCTGCTGGCGGTGGACATGGCGGGAGCCCTGTATTTCGTCCATGCCACCAACGGGCCCTTCGTCACCCAGAACGGCTGGGAGCTCGTGGTGGCACTCGGGGTGGGCGTGTTGCTCATCGCGGCGGTCGGGGCGGGCCGGTTCAGCATCGACCGGGCGCTGGGCGGGTAGGGCCGGCGTCGCTCGCGGTGGGCGGCACGGCGGGGCGAGTCGAGGCTAACGCCAGGACGGCAGCCAGAGCTGCTGGTTCCATTCCGTCGAGGTGATGGGCATCCCCGACAGGATGGGCAGCATGTAGAGGAAGTTGGCCACCACGAGCCCCAGATAGAGGCACACGATCGCCCGGCCGATCGTCTTGCGCCGTGGCGAGTCGGTGGACCTGCCGGCGATCTCGCCCAGCACCAGCGCGACCATCATCACGAAGAACGGCACCATCACCGAGGCGTAGAAGAAGTACATCTGGCGGTCGTGCTGGAAGAACCACGGCAGATAGCCGGCCATGTAGCCGACGAGCGGGAACGCGTACCGGCCGTCGCGGCAGATGACGGCCCGCCAGAACGCCCAGCCGAGCACCGGGATCGCGAGCCACCAGATCGCGGGCGTACCGAGGAGCATGATGGCGCGGACGCAGGAGTCCTGACCGCAGCCGGTCACGTCCTCGCCCTGCTCGACGTAATAGAGCATCGGCCGCAGGCTCATCGGCCAGGTCCACGGCTTGGACTCCCACGGGTGTCGGTTGCCCGCCGAGGTGGTGAGCGAGGAGTGGAAGTCGAGCACGGACGACTGGTAGTACAGCCACGACTGGAGTGAGTCGGGCAGCCAGTTGTCGTCGACCTTTGACCCCACCGCGTGCCGGTACACCGAGTTCTCGCCGGCGAACCACGGGAGCCAGGTGAACATGTGGATCAGGGCGGGCCAGATGACCAGGGTGACGAAGGCCGGGACGGCATCCCGGAGCAGCGTGCCCGCCAGCGGTCGCCGCACCCCGTAGCGACTGCGCAACGCCCAGTCCCAGGCCACCGTCATGAGGCCGAAGAACGCGATGAAGTACAGGCCCGACCACTTGACGCCGAGGGCCAGCCCGAGCATGACGCCGGCGGTGAACCGCCACCAGCGGAAGCCCAGTCGCGGTCCGAAGTCCGACAGGTGGAGCCGGCCGGCGAGCGCGGCGCGGTGCATCCGGCCGCGCATCTGGTCGCGGTCGACGAGCAGGGCACCGGCGGCGGCAGTGACGAACAGGACCTGGTAGATGTCGAGCATGCCGATGCGGGAGGTCACGAAGGTGACCCCGTCCAGACACAGCAGCAGGCCCGCGACCAGGCCGAGTTGCGTCGATCGGGTCAGCCGCCTGGTGATCCGCATGACCATGAGCACCACGAGCACGCCGCAGATCGCGGCGGTGAACCGCCAGCCCAGTGGGGTGTAGCCGAAGAGCAGTCCGCCCAGCGACTCGATCTGCTTGGCGACGGGCGGGTGGACCACCAGTCCGTAGGCCGGGTTCTCCTCGATCCCCAGCTGCGCGATGCTGAACGACTGCGGCGCGTAGTGCTTCTCGTCGAAGACCGGGGTGCCCTCGTCCGTGGCGGAGGTCAGGCCCCAGAAGCGCGAGAGGAAGGCCAGGACCAGGATGATGCCGGTGGCGATCCAGTCGCGGGGGGTGTCGACCGGCCCGGTGTCCGGATCCGGGAGCGGGCGGCCCGGGGATCGCACGCCTGGGGTCGAGGTCACACCGCGAGCATAATGGTGGCCTTCCCGGGACCGGGGACACGGGCAGGGCAGGACGCGGGCGAGACGCGGACGAGACTCCGGCGGGACGCGGGCGCGGACATCGGCGACCGGGGACGGGGGCGACCGGGGATAGGGTGGAGCGCATGACGTCCGGACGTGTCGTGTTGGCGGCCACCCCCATAGGGAATCCGGGCGACGCGTCCTCCCGGCTGAAGGACCTGCTCGCCACCGCCGACGTCGTGGCCGCCGAGGACACCCGGCGTCTGCGCGGGCTCGCCACGGCGCTCGGGGTGACGGTCCCCGGCCGGGTCATGAGCTTCTACGAGCACAACGAGACGGGCCGCGTGCCCCAGCTGATGGACCGGGTCCGCGCCGGTGACGTGGTGGCCGTGGTGACCGACGCCGGGATGCCCGCGGTGTCGGACCCGGGGTATTCGCTGGTCACCGCGTGTATCGAGGCCGGGCTCCCGGTGACCTGCCTTCCCGGCCCGTCGGCCGTCACCACGGCACTGGTGCTCAGCGGCCTGCCCGTGGACCGGTTCTGTTTCGACGGCTTCCCCCCGCGCCGCGCTGGTCGTCGCCGGACCTGGCTGGCCCGGCTTGCTGCGGAGGAGCGCACGTGCGTGTTCTTCGAGTCGCCCCACCGCCTCGGGGACACTCTCGCCGAGGCGGCGGAGGTGCTGGGCGCCGGTCGGCGCGCGGCGGTGTGCCGTGAGCTCACCAAGACGTACGAGGAGGTCCTGCGGGGCACGCTCGGCGAGCTGGCCGAGCGGACCGCCGACGGGGTCCGCGGGGAGATCGTGGTGGTGATCGAGGGGGCGGACGCCGCGGACTCGACCGCCACGACCGAGGACCTGGTCGAGATCGTGGAGGAGCGGGTCGAGGCGGGAGAGCGGCTCAAGGACGCCTGCGCGGCCGTCGCCGAGGGCTCGTCACTGACCAAGCGGGAGCTCTACCAGGCGGTCGTCGACTCGCGGGGCTGAGCACCTCGCGGGGCTGACCACCACGTCGCGCGCTGCCGACTACCAGGGCACCGGTCCACCGCCCCAGGTGAACGCGGCCTTGTGTACGCACTCGTCCCACTCGGCGTCGGGGTCCGAGTCGATGGTGATGCCGCCGCCCACGCCCAACTCGACGCGCCCGTCGGGGGTGGCCTCGAGGGTGCGGATGGCCACCGCGAGCTCGAGGTCCCGGCCCAGGGCGAGGCCGTACGCCCCGCAGTGCAGGCCCCGCGACCGCGGTTCCCACCCGGCGATCAGCTCGCGGGCCCGTGCCTTCGGCGTCCCCGTCACCGAGGCCGGGGGGAAGGTGGCCTCCACCAGCGCCGCGTTGTCCGCGGTCGTGCGGGCGGTGACGGTGGAGACCAGGTGGTGCACGCCGGGCGCCGGGCGGATGGCGAGCAGGTCGGTCACGGTCACCGACCCGACGTCGGCCACGCGCCCGAGGTCGTTGCGGACCAGGTCCACGATCATGATGTTCTCCGCGATGTCCTTCGCGGACCCCAGCAAGAGCGCCGGGTCCAGGTCCGCCGCCAGCGTGCCCTTGATGGGGCTGGACCGCACCTGATCGCCGCGGCGCACCAGGTACTCCTCGGGCGAGAACCCGAGGACGGCGCCCCAGGGTCCCTCGAGATACGCCGAGCGTGCGGCGGGGGAGTGGCCGGCGATCGCGAGGAAGGTCTCGAGCGGGTCCGCGCGGAGCCTGCCGTGCAGTCGCGTGCTCAGACAGGCCTGGTAGACCTCGCCCGCGCGGATCGACTCGAGACAGTCCGTCACGGCCGAGCGGTGCGCCCCGCGGTCCGGCACGGCCCAGTCCGGGAAGTGGTCGGCAGGGTTGTCGTTGTTGTCGTTGTTGTCGTCGTCCTGGCGGCCGTCACGTCGGGCGGCACCGTGGTCGCGGACCACCTGCGCCGGGTCGGGGGCGTCGCCGTGGCGTGTCCACCGGCCGTCGGCGTCGAGGGTGAGCCACCCGGAGGCCTCGCCGCGCACCGCGGCCGGGAGCGGTGGGGCGGCGCCGGGCACGGTGTCGGGAAAGGACCGATAGACGACGACGAGGTGGTCGCTCTCCTCGAACGCCGACTCCTGCGACACGGGCCGGAGGTCGACCGACGGGACCACCACGGCGCGGCGATCCCGCCAGTCGCCGAGGAAGGCGGCAGGGGGCGCCAGGCCGTGTGACCGCGCCCGTTCCCGCAGCGCACGGAGCAGCTCCGGGACGGGTATCAGACGCTCGCGCACCCGTTCATGCTTACACGCACCTGTGCTGGTGAAGAACTTATTATCTTGCACAGCGCCGAAGTTGTTGACAAGGTTTCAGGAATGTCCACCTCTAGAGAACAGAAGAGTGACCCCGGGAACACGCCACCTCCCGCGCCGACGGCACGGCTTCGCGCGGACTTCGCGGTGATCGTCCCCGCCGCCGTGATCGCCCTGATCGTGGTGGTGTGGGGCTTGTTCTACACGGTCTCGTTCGAGAGCGCCGCGGGTCGGGCGTTCGACGTGGTGGTCCACACGGTGGGCTGGTTGTTCATCGTGGTGGCCACCACGGTCGTGGCCTACACCGTCTATCTGGCGTTCTCCCGCTTCGGCGCGATCCGGCTGGGAGGCGACCACGAGAAGCCTGAGTACTCCACCCGGTCCTGGATCGCCATGATGTTCGCCGCGGGCATGGGCATCGGTCTGATGTTCTACGGCGTGTCCGAGCCGCTCACCCACTTCCAGACCCCGCCGCCGGGTCAGGAGCAGCAGTACGACGTGGCCATGGCCACCACCGCCTTCCACTGGACCCTGCATCCGTGGTCCATGTACGCCATCGTCGGCCTGGCCCTCGCGCTGGCGGCCTACCGCTTCAAGCGCGGCCACCTGATCTCGCAGGCGTTCGTCCCGCTGATCGGCGAGAAGCGGGCCAACGGGTGGATGGGCAAGGTGCTCGACATCGCGACGGTCGTGGCCACGATCTTCGGTACCGCCGCCTCGCTCGGTCTCGGCGCGCTGCAGATCCGGGCCGGGCTGAACGAGACCGGTGCGGTCAGCGGCGGCGGCATCGCGCTCGTCGTGGGCGTCATCGTGGTCCTGGGACTGGTGTTCCTCGCCTCGGCGGCCTCCGGGATCGGCAACGGCGTCCGGATCCTGTCCAACATCAACCTGGTGCTGGCGGTCTCGCTCGCGCTGTTCGTCGCGATCTTCTCCGGCGCGCTGTTCTTCATGCTCGACCTGGTCCCCACCACCGTCGGTGCGTACTTCTCCGACTTCTTCGAGATGGCCTCCCGCACCGCGGTGAGCGAGAACGGCGAGGCGGCCGAGTGGCTGTCCGGCTGGACGGTCTTCTACTGGGCCTGGTGGATCTCCTGGTCGCCCTTCGTCGGGATGTTCCTCGCCCGGATCAGCCGGGGCCGCACGGTCCGCGAGTTCATCATCGGCGTGGTCCTCATACCCAGCACCCTGTCGGTGCTGTGGTTCTCGATCTTCGGCGGGTTCGCCCTGTATCTCGAGGACGCCGGTCGGAGCATCTTCGGCGACGGTTCGCTCGAGCCCCAGCTGTTCAACCTGCTCCGCGAACTGCCGCTCGCGCCGGTGCTCATGGTGGTCGCCATGGTGCTCATCGCCGTCTTCTTCATCACCTCGGCCGACTCGGCGTCGATCGTCATGGGCGGCATGGCCCAGCACGGGGTCGAGGAGCCGTCACGGTGGATCGTCATGCTCATGGGTACCTTCACCGCGGCGGTCGCGATCATCATGCTCCTCGCGGGCGACGGCGGCGGGAACGCGCTGTCGAGCCTGCAGAACATGACCATCATCGCGGCGTCACCGTTCGTCCTGGTGCTGATCGCCCTGTGCGTGTCGATCCACAAGTCGCTCTCGCACGATCCGGCGGCCGAGAACGCCTGACGCGGGCCGGGTGCACTCCCGGCACGGCGGCCGCGGACGCGACCACTACTCTGGACGCATGGCGAAGACAGTCCTGACCGCGGTCGCATGGCCGTACGCGAACGGCCCCCGGCACATCGGACACGTCTCCGGGTTCGGGGTGCCGTCGGACGTCTTCTCCCGGTACCAGCGGATGGCCGGCAACGACGTGCTGATGGTCTCGGGCACCGACGAGCACGGCACCCCGCTGCTCGTGCAGGCCGAGAAGGAGGGGGTGTCGGTCCAGTCGCTCGCGGACCGGTACAACCGGGTGATTGTCGACGACCTGGCCGGACTGGGGCTGAGCTACGACCTGTTCACCCGCACCACCACCCGGAACCACTACTCGGTGGTCCAGGAGCTCTTCCGGGGCCTGCACCGCAACGGGTACATGGTGGCCAAGACCACCACCGGGGCGGTGAGCCCGTCGACGGGCCGCACCCTGCCGGACCGGTACATCGAGGGCACCTGCCCGATCTGCGGCTACGACGGCGCCCGGGGCGACCAGTGCGACAACTGCGGCAACCAGCTGGACCCGGCGGACCTGAAGAACCCGGTCTCCAAGATCAACGGTGAGACCCCGAAGTTCATCGAGACCGAGCACTGGTTCCTGGACCTGCCCGCCCTCGCGGACTCGCTGGGGGACTGGCTCAAGGGTCGGAAGGACTGGCGGCCCAACGTCCTGAAGTTCTCGCTCAACCTGCTCGAGGACCTACGTCCGCGTGCGATGAGCCGGGACATCGACTGGGGGATCCCGATCCCGGTCGAGGGCTGGCAGGACCGGGGCGACAAGAAGCTCTACGTGTGGTTCGACGCCGTGGTGGGCTACCTGTCCGCCTCGATCGAGTGGGCGTGGCGCTCGGGTGAGCCCGAGGCGTGGCGTCGCTGGTGGACCGACCCCGAGGCCGTCTCCCACTACTTCATGGGCAAGGACAACATCACGTTCCACTCGCAGATCTGGCCGGCCGAGCTCATCGGCTACGACGGCCGGGGTGCGCACGGTGGCGAGCCGGGCGCGCTCGGTGCGCTCGGCCTGCCCACCGAGGTGGTCTCGTCGGAGTTCCTCACCATGTCCGGGTCCAAGTTCTCCTCCTCGCGGGGCGTGGTGATCTACGTCCGCGACTTCCTGGCGGAGTTCGGCCCCGACTCGCTGCGGTACTTCATCTCGGTGGCCGGCCCGGAGAACCAGGACACCGACTTCACCTGGGACGAGTTCGTGCGACGCACCAACGCCGAGCTCGTGGGCGGCTGGGGCAACCTGGTCAACCGCACGGTGTCGATGGCGCACAAGAACTTCGGCGAGATCCCGCGCCCCGGCACCCTGACCGACCTCGACGCCGAACTCCTGCGTGACGCGGAGTCCGCGTTCGCCACGGTCGGCGGCCACCTCGAGCGCTCCCGCTTCAAGGCCGGTGCCACCGAGGCGATGCGGATCGTCGGCGCCGCGAACCGCTACATCGCCGCGACCGAGCCGTGGAAGCTGGCCAAGGAGCCGGACCAGCGCGAGCGCCTGGGCACCGTGCTGCACACCGCCCTGCAGGTGGTCTCCGACGCCAACACCCTGCTCACCCCGTACCTGCCGTCGGCCGCGCAGCAGATCCACGGCGCGATCGGCGGGCAGGGCGTGTGGGCCGCGTCGCCGCAGGTCCACGAGGTGATCGACGACATGCCGGTGGACCTGGTCGGGACGGGCCTGCCCGAGGCCGGGCGCAGCTACCCGGTGATCATGGGCGACTACGCCTCCGAGCAGGCCCGGTGGGCGCGCACCGAGCTCACCCCCGGGACCCCGCTGGCCAAGCCCAGCCCGCTGTTCGCCAAGGTCGACCCGGAACTCGCCGAGACCGGACCCGCCTGGGCGCCCATCCAGCCGGCGGCGGCCCCACC
>NZ_JAALEB010000152.1:0-5537 GCF_014145165.1 Dietzia sp. Cai40
GGCTCTCCGGCCGCTGACCGTATCCACCCGGACCCGCGCCCGGACCCGAGGCCCACTCGTCGCCGGGCCGGGGACCACCCGTGCCCCGATCGTTCTCGTTCTCCATATCCGACATGGTTCCTCACCGCGCTGTGTGCCCGCTGAGACGACCGCGTCCCCCGTCGATCAGTTCGGGGGGAGCTCACACCCGGGGATGGTCATCCGCACCTCGGTGCCCCCACCGTCCGCGTCATGGATCTCCACGGTGCCTCCGTGCCGGGTGACCACCTGGCGGACGATCGCCAACCCGAGCCCCGAACCGGGCATCGCCCGTGCCTCCCGCGAGCGGTGGAATCGCTCGAAGACCAGCTGCCTGTCCTCCTCAGGGATACCCGGCCCCTGGTCGGCGACGGTCAACTCCACGACCGACTCCGACACCGGGTTCATCCGGACCGTCACCGTTCCCCCGGTCGGGCTCCACTTGGCCGCGTTGTCGCAGATGTTCAGCACCGCACGCTCGATCCCCGCGTTGTCACCGAACGAGTACCAGGGCGCCTGATCCACGTCGAACCGCACGTCGTGACGCCGCCGACGGACCCGCTCGAGGGCCCGCTCGACCGCCTCCGACACCGCGACCGGCTCCAGCTCGACCTCCCCGGAATCCTCACGGGCGAGCTCGACCAGGTCCCCGACCAGCTGGGTGAGCTCGGAGATCTGACCGATCACGTCGACCTCGAGCGCCCCCCTGTCCGCGGCCGGGATGGTCGGCGCCCCCGGCCTGCTCGCGGCGATCAGTAGTTCCACGTTGGTCCGGAGACTGGTCAGCGGTGTCTTGAGCTCGTGCCCGGCATCGGCCACGAGCCGCGATTGTCGATCCCTGCTCTCCCCCAGCGCTACGAGCATCTGGTTGAAGCTGGCGGTGAGCCGGGCGATCTCGTCATCACCCGCCACCGGGATGGGCCGCAGGTCGTCGGTCCTGGCGATCCGCTCCACCGCCCTGGTCAACCGGGCGACCGGCGCCAGACCCGTGCGCCCCACCGCCGTACCGGCCACCGCCGCCAGCGCGATGCCGGCCGCACCCACCAGCGTCAGGACGATCGCCAGACGATTGAGGGCCGCCCTGGTGGGGCTCAGGTCCTGCGCCAGGATGAGTGTCGAACCGTCGCGGACCCCCACCGCATAGATCTGCTTGCCCCCGGCCGTCCGCAGGCTCGACTCGGTCTCGCCGCGGACCACGGCGATCTCGGGGCCGCCGATCTGGAAGGGTTCGCCGGTGGCCGTCCGCACACCGGAGGGCGCGACGATCTGCGCGTCCAGATTGGGGTTGAAGGCCCGCAGCGCGATGAGGGTGCTCCGGGACTGGAGGGCGAACTCCGACGCGAGCTGGCTGTTGACCAGTTGGTCGGCCTGTTGCTGGAGCCGGTTGTTGACCTCGCTGTACATCGACCCGGACACGACGAAGTACGCCGCGACGGCCATCAGGGCCACCGCGACGCCCACCGAACTCGCCGCCAACAGGGTGACCCGCTGGTGCAGGGAGATCGGTGTGGAGCCCCACCCCACCGTGCGGGCTCGCACTACGGCGTCTCGCGCAACACGTATCCCACGCCACGCACGGTGTGGATCAGACGACTCTCGCCGTCGCCCTCGGTCTTACGCCGGAGGTACCCGATGTACACCTCGAGCGCGTTCCCCGACGTGGGGAAGTCGTAACCCCACACCTCCTCGAGGATGTGGCTCCGGGTGAGGACACGACGGGGATGGTGCAGGAGCAACTCGAGCAGGGAGAACTCCGTCCGGGTCAGCTGGATCCGGCGCTCCCCCCGGTTGACCTCGCGGGTCGCCAGGTCCATCCGCAGGTCCTCGAACTCCAACACCTCGTCCACGTCCTCGGCCTCCGGACCCCGACGACGCAGCAACGCCCGCAGCCGGGCCAACAGCTCCTCCAGCGCGAAGGGCTTGGGCAGGTAGTCGTCGGCGCCCGCGTCCAGGCCCGCCACCCGCTCGGACACCGCGTCCCGGGCGGTGAGCATGAGCACGGGCAGGTCGTCCCCCCGACTCCGCAGTATCCGGCACACCTCGAGGCCGTCGCGGCGGGGCATCATGACGTCGAGGATCACCGCGTCCGGACGGTTCGCGTCGAGCCGTTCGACCGCCTCGACCCCGTCCCCCGCGAGCTCCACCGAATAACCGTTGAACGTGAGGGAACGGCGCAGGGATTCACGCACGGCCTGGTCGTCGTCCACAACGAGGATCTTCATACCGGGAAGTCTCCCGCACCCGCCTGAACCACGGCTGAGGAATACCGCGACCGATGCGCGGTCCGCGCCGGCTCCTGATGACGCCGACGAGCCCGGTGGGTCCGGGGGGACCCACCGGGCTCGTGACCGGGCGTGTGCGTGCGACGCGCGGGCGCCGCGGAGCTCAGTTCGTCTCGGCGATCAGTCGACCGACACTCAGCGGTCGAGGTCGACGAGGCCGAGCTTGGCGGCCTTGACCAGGCGACGCGGCAGCACCACGGCGCGGCCGTCGATCTTGGTCTCCTGGAGGGCCGGGTTCTCGGCCTTCCACTGCGAGCGGCGGGAATGGGTGTTGGCGCGCGAGAGGCGACGCTTCGGAACTGCCATGACTGTTACGTCCTCTGAGGTCTCGGGTGTGGGTGTGGGTCGGCGGCGGAGCACCGACCCGCGGCTCACTTGGTGCGGCGGGTGCGGTTGCCGTAACGGCGCTGGAACTTCTCGACACGGCCGGCCGTGTCCATGACGCGCTGCGCGCCGGTCCAGAACGGGTGCGACTCACTGGTCACGTCGACCACGATGAGCGGGTAGGAGTTGCCGTCCTCCCACTCGACGGTCCGCTCGCTCTTCGCGGTGGAGCGGGTGAGGAACTTGGTGCCGGTGCCCGAGTCCTGGAAGACCACCGGGTGGTAGTCGGGGTGGATGTCGTTCTTCATACTGGATCCCTCTAGCTCGGTAGAAGTCTTGGGTCTGGCGCCCGCCCCGTCAGGGGCACGCAACTGCCAGTGGCCGAACCGGGGATCCCGGTATCAGCACACGCATCGGTAGATCGTACCCGTACGATGACCGCGTACCCAATTCGCACGCTCCGCCGGCCGTCCCCACCGGCGTTGACGTGCTGATTACCGTTTCCCGCGGTCGGGCCGTAAACTAGACCATCGCTGTTGTCTGCACGTTTGCTATCGCCTCTCACGGTGCCCGCGACGTGGTGATCCGCTGCTGTTCGGCCCAGGCCGACCGGGAGCCCCGACCATCACGCGCCACCGTACGAGGAGGCGGAAGGAGAACCACGCCATGTCGGCGCATTGCCAGGTAACGGGACGGAAGCCGGGTTTCGGCAAGTCCGTCTCGCACTCACACCGCAGGACCAACCGTCGCTGGAACCCGAACATCCAGCGCCGTAGCTACTTCGTGCCCTCCGAGGGTCGTCGCGTCACGCTGACGGTCTCCACCAAGGGCATCAAGACCATCGACCGCGATGGCATCGAGGCCGTCGTGGCCCGTATCCGCGCCCGTGGGGAGAAGATCTGAGATGGCACGTAACGACGTTCGACCCATCATCAAGCTCAAGTCCACGGCCGGGACCGGGTTCACCTACGTGACCCGCAAGAACCGCCGTAACAACCCGGACCGCATCGTCCTCAAGAAGTTCGACCCGGTCGTCCGCAAGCACGTCGAATTCCGAGAGGAGCGCTGACCCGTGGCCAAGAAGTCAAAGATCGCGCGCAACGAGCAGCGCAAGGCCAAGGTGGCCCGGTTCGCCGAGCGCCGCGCCGAGCTCAAGGCAATCATCAAGAACCCCGAGAGCACGGACGAGGCGCGCATGGACGCCCAGACCGCGCTCAACAAGATGCCGCGTGACGCCTCGCCCGTGCGGGTGCGTAACCGCGACGTCGCCGATGGCCGCCCCCGCGGCTACCTCCGCAAGTTCGGCCTCTCCCGCGTCCGCATGCGCGAGATGGCCCACCGTGGCGAGCTGCCCGGTGTCACGAAGTCGAGTTGGTGAGTAGGTAATCATGGCAAAAGCGCGTAGCACCCCGTCCAAGAAGATCCGTGCCCAGGAGGGTCGTCGGCCCAAGAAGAACCCGTTGAAGGTCGCGGGTATCGAGACGGTCGACTACAAGGACGTCAACACCCTCCGCACGTTCATCTCCGATCGTGGCAAGATCCGTTCGCGCCGCGTCACCGGCCTCACGCCGCAGCAGCAGCGTCAGGTCGCCGTCGCGGTCAAGAACGCCCGTGAGATGGCACTGCTGCCGTTCACCAGCCGCTGAGCCCTTGCTCGGCGCGGTCGAACCGCACCGCACGTCCCGTTCGCGGTAAATAGCCGCCGACACAGGCAACAGCAACCCGATCGGGGTCGCGCCTCCTGCCCGCAGGAGTGCTCGGCCCCGATCGGCGTTACCGCTCCCCTCCCCCGAACCCCAGGAGTCCGCAGTGGCCGGCGTCCTCAACGGCTTCGCCGTGATCGTCGCGGTCGTCGCACTCGGGTGGCTGCTCGCCCGTTCCCGGGTCCTCGGTTCCGACGCCCGACTGGTGCTCAACCGGCTCGTGTTCTTCGTCGCCACCCCGGCCCTGCTGTTCGACGCCCTCGCCCGGACTACGCTCGACCAGGTCTTCACCGGCGTCTTCGTGGTCTCCGCCGCGACGGCGATCGTCATGGCGGTGGCCTACGTGCTCATCGCGAAGCTGTGGCTCCGGCGGCCGGCCGCCGACCTCGCCGTCGGCGCCCTGTCCGCCAGCTACGTCAACTCGGCCAACCTGGGCATCCCCATCGCCGTCTACGTCCTGGGGGACTTCGGGTTCGTCATGCCCCTGTTGCTCTTCCAGGTGGCGGTGCTCCAGCCGATCGCCATCGCCGTACTCGAGCGCGCCGCCCGGGCGGAGGGCACGACCGATGGCGGCGGAGGTGCGTTCTCCTCGGCGCTCCAGGCCGCCCGGACCCCGCTGGTCCTGGCCGCGCTGGCCGGGGTGGTGGTGGCGGCATTGCCGTGGTCGCCGCCCGAACGGCTGCTCGAGCCGGTCCACCTGGTCGGTCAGATCTCGGTCCCCGGCGCACTCCTGGTGTTCGGCATGTCCCTCTACGGCGTGAAGGTGCTCGAGGCCGGAGCGTCACCGCGCCGGGAGATCGCCCTGGCCAGCGGCCTGAAGCTGGTCGCACACCCCCTGCTCGCGTACGCCGTCGGCAGCGGCCTCATGGGGATGCGGGGTCACGAGCTCCTCACCGTGGTGGTGGCCGCCGCCCTGCCCACGGCGCAGAACGTGCTCGTGGTGGCCACCCGATACGGCCACGGGACGCTGCTCGCCCGCGACTCGGCGGTCCTCACCACACTCGGGGCGCTCCCCGTCCTGCTGCTGGTGTCCGCACTGCTGGCCTGAGCTCCGCCGGGCACCGCCCCACGTGCACCCCTCAGGTCGCGCCCGCCGCGACGACGCCGGCGAACACGACCGCGTTGTTGACGCCGTGGAGCACGATCCCGGGCACGATCGACCGGTACCACTGCGCCATCACGCACAGCGAGATCCCCACCACCAGCAGGT
>NZ_JAALEB010000153.1:0-11315 GCF_014145165.1 Dietzia sp. Cai40
AGATGTCGGGGTCGCCGTGCGCGATCTGCATGGCCTCGACCTGGCCGGCGAGCCCCTTGGAGGTGGCGCCGACGATCGCCTTGACGCTCAGCCGCACGTCCCACCCCGATTCCTCGGCGAGACCGCGCGCCAGGAGGACCCCGGGCAGTTCACCGGGGGAGTCGGCACCCAGGCCGGCGGCGAGCGAGTCGCCGAAGATCACCATGTGGACGTCGCACGTCATCCCGGGTCGCCACGGCTCCGCGGTCACGGCACCGGGCCGGTAGAGGCCGTCGCCGTGGAAGGGTCGCGAGGTGGGCTTGGGGATCACCCGTCGGGCGATCCTGGCCTGCTGGGCGAGGAGTTCGTACGCACCCCGGTAGGCGCCGACGGTCCCCACCGCGACCAGCGCGAGGTTGACGACGACCTTCCGTGCCGGATCATCTGCGTGACTCATCTGGCGTGGCGTCTCCCTCCGGTGCGGTGGCGTGCGGGGCTCGGCACCGCGAGCTCGCGGGCCTGCTGTGACAACTCGACGATAGTCCTGCGGCTCTCCAGTGGCCCCATCGAGAGATCCACCGGGTACTCGACGATCGAGATGTCGGTGTGCACGATCCGCCGCGGCTGCGGGGTGTCGTCGCGACGCTGGGCCGGATACACCAGGTACGCGCGGTCCACGCCGAGCGCGGTGCAGGCCGCCAGCAGACGGTAGTGCTCGGCGGCGCGGGCGCGGCGGTCCGTGGGATAGGTGGGGACGAAGGTCGTGACCGGTTCGCCGTCGACCTCGTACACGAGGCCGGTGGGCACGGAGATGTGGTCGCCCTCGGTGTCGGGAGCGCTGTGGCGACCGGCCCTGCCGCCGGCGGCACCGGTCGACCCGGCGTCCCCGGCGTCTCCCTGCTCGATACCCGTGTCCAGGTGGACGACGGGGTTCTGCAGCACCCGTCCGCCACAGCCGTCGAGGGCGGCGGTCAGTTCGGCCTCTACGAAGCGTTCGAACAGCGCCGGCATCTCGGTGACGAACGCCGCCGACGCCGCGTGGCCGTCCTCCACCTCCACCGAGATGCGGCGCACGATCCGGTCGGCCAGGGCGAGCGCGTTCTGGAACCGGGCGTTGAGCCGGGTCCGCGTCCAGGCGGGGACCGGGGCGCCCTGGCCGATGAGCGTGGCGTCCGCCAGCCGGGCGTCCACCATCGCCAGCCGCCGCCGGGTGGCGTCCGGCAGGTCGGGCAGGAACTGCAGGCGGTGCGCGGCGGTGCGCAGGATGCGGTTCTCCGCGATGTCGGGGGTGAACTCCGAGTAGGTGACCTCCAGGGGGATGGTCATTCCCGGGTGGCGGCGGATCTGGTCGCCCAGGCGGATCCGCCCGCGCACGGTGGTCAGCGCCTCATCGACCCTGCGGTACCCGCGCAGCAACCCGGACGACAGGGCCTGGTGCGCCAACGCGGCCATGGACTCGGCCACGGAGACCCACAGCTCGTCGTCGTCCCTCGCCTGTACTGCCGACGGGAGGAACGCGGTGTCGGCCGCGTGGTCGAGCAGGAAGAACAACTGCGTCAGGCCCAGGTTGGCCGCGGGCAGGACCCGCACCGACAGACCCTCGACGCGGACCGAGCCGACGCTGCCGCACGGGATCAGTCGCCAGGTGTCACGGCCGGCGGGCAGCACCTCGACCAGGCCGGTCTGGGACAGGTGCTGCGCGCCCTCCCAGCTCAGGGTGACGAGCCGGCCCCGGCGATCGAACTCGTCGAACTCGATGGTCTCCGACGCCGCGGAGCCCGCCGAGGCGGGGATCACGCCCGGCCGATCTTCCGACGCAGTGTCGCGAGCCCGAAGCGTTCGTGGACCTCGGCGCGGGACAGGCGTCCGTAGTAGTGCTCCTCGAGCAGCGGGAGGAGGTCGTACCGCCAGATCGCCTCGAGCCCGCCGGGTTCGGTGGCCCGGTCCTTCATGAAGTACGACGGCCCGATCCGCAGGTCGCGGTCAGAGTCGTCGATCTCGGAGTTGAGCGCCTCCAGCAGGTCGGCGGGCTCGGTGGTCACGCCGCGGGCCTCGAGGTGACGTCGCAGCACGCCCGCCACCGGCGGGGTGTCCGGGTGGAGTTCCATGAACGCGAACCGGCGCCGGATGGCCGCGTCGACCATGGCGATCGACCGGTCGGCGGTGTTCATGGTGCCGATGATGAACAGGTTGCGCGGCAACCGGAACGAGGTGTCGGGGCTGTACTGGGGCAGGACCGTGCGGTCGCGGTACTCGAGCAGGAAGTACATCTCGCCGAAGACGCGGGCCAGGTCGGCGCGGTTCATCTCGTCGATGATGAGGAAGCTCGGGTGCTCGCGCCCGGAGTCCGACGTGGCGCGAGCGGCCTGGCGGCGCAGCGGCCCGGCCTGCAGGGCGAAGCCGGGCTGACCGGACTCGGTGAGCGTGGGCCGGTAACCCTCGAAGAAGTCCTCGTAGGCGTAGCTGGGGTGGAACTGCACCAGCTGGACCCGGCTCGGGTCGTCGGCGCCGGCGAGGAAACGCGCGAGCTCCTGCGCGAGGTAGGTCTTGCCGGTGCCGGGCGGACCGTAGAACACGATCTGCTGCCGCTCCTGCAGGGTGTCCACGATCTCCTGCAGCTCCTTGCGGGGCATGTGCAGGCCGTCGGCGAGCTCGTCGGTGATGTCGGGGAGGGTGGGCACGGTCCCGGCGCCCGGCGCCTCGGCCACCTGGGACTCGGCGGAGTGCCGGCCGGGGTGCATGGTGGCGAGCAGCGCGTCGAGGCCGTCGGTGAGGTCCACGACGGTGCCGGGCTCCCCGATCAGCTCCGAGAGCGGGCTGGGGAGGGTGTCCAGGTCGAGCGTGACCGAGTGCCACCGCACCGAGCGCTCGAGCTGTTGGCCGCCGTCCTCCACGTAGCCCAGGTCGTCGGTGAGGGTGCCCAGGTGCAGTTTGGCGTCGGCGACCGTGGCCACCACGTCCTGCGGGCTCATCCGGGACAGGAAGGTGTGCAGCTCCGCGGTGAGCTGGAACCGTGCCTGGTAGTCCAGGTGCGGGTACCCCTGCTCGACGGCCTGGGACACCTCGAGGCGGCTGGCGTGTGCGGGGATGCGCGGCAGGTGCGAGGCGGGCAGCGCGATGCGGTTCTGCGCGACCCACTGACCGGCCTGACCGACGCCGCCGCGTCCGGGTCGGACCAGCCACGCACGGCGGGAGTGGTCGTCGCGGTGGCGCTGCCACTGGTTGGCGATCGCACCCCGGTACCAGTCGACGGGCTGGCCGAGCTGGGCGGAGAGCGTCTCGGCGATCCGGTGGAGGTCCTGGTCGATGTCCAGCTCGTCGATCCCGGACGGCCCGCCGATGAGGTCGGCGAAGGCGTCGCGGATCCGGGTCTTGTGCTCGTGCTTGACGATCGGCTGGAAGTACCCGGGCCAGGCCAGGTACTGCAGGCTGTAGCGGATGGCCCGCCAGTCGCCGGGGGTCGAGCGGGCGGCCCGCTGGAACTCCCACGGGTCGGTCAGCGCCGCGTCGCGTTCGGCGGACTCCAGCTCGGCCCAGTGGATGACGAACGTGCACAGCCACCGCAGGTGCTCGCGCATCTGGACGTTGAACCCGAGCCCGCCGGTGAGCGGGCCCTTCTCTCCGAGCGCGTCGTCGAGGACCTCGGGGATCTCCGGGGCGTCGTCGATCCAGGACAGGACGTCCCTGATCCGTCCCCGCTTGAGGCGGGCGGTCACCGTGGACAGGGGCAGCTGCTGGATGTAGAGCAACTCGGCGGCCAGGAGCACCACCGGCCGCGGGGCGCCCTCCAGCTGGTCGTGGAGCGCCTGCATCACGGGGGAGCGGGTGGAGTCCGCGGAGTGCTCGCCCGTGTGCTCCTCGGCGTCCCCGTCCAGGCGGCGGATGAGCTCCTCCGCGACCTCGGGGGTCCAGGTGTAGAGCTCGTCGTCGAACGGTGACTGCCCTGTACGCAGCGCCGGTCCCAGGACCTGCTCGGCCGCCGATTCGATCTTCGGTGCCGGGCCGAATGGCCTGTCGTGGGAACCGTCTGTCACGTGGGACTCCTGGAAACGCCGGCGCGGGATCGGGCTGGTCGAACCGGGCCCGATAGTCGTGAAGAACCTACCACCGGGCCCGTCGTGGCCGGTCAGCTCTGGTACGGCTCCGCGGTCACGATCGTCACCGAGACGGACTTGCCGTTCGGGGTGGTGTACTCGCGGCTCTCGCCGACCTTGGCGCCCAGGATCGCGCGGCCCAGGGGGGAGTCGGGGGAGTAGATCTCGAGGTCGTCCTTGCCGGAGCCCTCACCGCGGGTGCCCACCAGGAAGGTCTCCTTGGTGTCCTCGTCGCCGTTGTAGTAGGCGCGGACCACGGAGCCCACCAGGGCGACGCCGGTCTCGGTGGGCGTCTCGCCGACCTGGGCGGTGGCCAGCAGGTCGTCGAGCTGACGGATGCGCGCCTCCTCCTGGCCCTGCTGCTCACGCGCGGCGTGGTACCCGGCGTTCTCCTTGAGGTCGCCCTCCTCGCGCCGCTCGTTGATCTCGGCGGCGATGACCGGACGGTTGGCGATCAGCGCCTCCTTCTCGGCCATGAGGCGGTCGTACGAATCCTGGGTCAACCAGTAGCCCTGGGTGTCGTTCGCCATGAGAGCGCACTCCAATCTGTTCGTGTGTGTGCTGCTGTACGAAAAACACGGCCCCGCGAAAGGAGCCGTGCTGATGGGACGATGCTAACACAGCGGTGACCTGGTTCGGGGCCCGAGAACCCCTACCTGCGCAGGTAATCGGGGACGTCGTCGCCGCAGCCGTAGACGTCGGCCACGAACGCGCGGGCCGAGGTGGCGATGGACATGTCGACCTGGATCGCGGTGTTCTCGGACGGCGGCACGTACACCTCCCGGCGGCCGACCTCGCCCTTGGTCTGGTCCTGCGCGCGAACGATGCAGTAGGCGGCGGTCCCGGGATCGTCCCGGGTGACGGTCATCACCACGTCGGTCCGTTCGTCGTCGACGACGGTCACGCCGATCACCTCGCCGGAGATGGTGGGGGTGGCGCTGAGCCGGTAACCGGCGACGGCGCCCGCCACCACGAGGGCGCCGACGAGCAGGACCAGGAAGCCGGCGACCACCTTGCCGGTCACGCCCGACCCGGTGTCGTCGTACCTCCCGGCGGGCGGGGCGCCCGCGGCCTGCGACGCGACGTCCGGCCTCGGCTCACTCATGATCCCCAGGGTATCCGGGGGCCCCGGGCGGACCGCCCCGGGGGCACCGGTGGCCGGTGAGTCCATAGAATGGGTCATCCCGATCCCCGAGCTCTGATGAACGGCAGGTGCGACGATGGCCGGTCTCCGGCTGATGGCGGTGCACGCCCACCCCGACGACGAGGCGTCCAAGGGCTCCGCGACCATGGCCAAGTACGTGGCCCGGGGCGTGAACGTGCTGGTGGAGACGTGTACCGGCGGCGAGCGCGGCAGCATCCTCAACCCTGCGATGGACCGCCCTGACGTCGTGGCCGATCTCGTGGGCGTACGGCGCCGCGAGATGGCGCGCGCGGCGGACATCCTCGGCGTCGACCACCACTGGCTGGGCTACGAGGACTCGGGTCTGCCCGAGGGGGACCCGTTGCCGCCGTTGCCTCCCGGATGTTTCGCCCTTGCCGACGACGACGAGGTCACCCGCTCCCTGGTCGCCAGGATCCGGGAGTTCCGACCGCACGTGATCATCACCTACGACGAGAACGGTGGGTACCCGCACCCGGATCACCTGAAGGTGCACTCGGCGTCGATGGCCGCCTACGAGGCCGCCGCGGACCCCGCCCGTTACCCCGGCACCGGCGAGCCGTGGGCCGTGGCCAAGGTCTACTACACGCACGGCTTCCCCAAGAGCCGTCTGGAGCTGCTCGACGAGGAGCTGTTCGCCCGCGACGGCGTCCGCCACTTCGCGGAGTTCCTGTCCCGCTGGGGGGATCGCCCCGACATCATGGAGCGGGTGACCACCCGGGTGGAGTGCGCGGACTACTTCGAGCAACGCAACTCCGCACTGCTGGCCCACGCCACGCAGATCGACCCCAACGGTTGGTTCTTCGCCGCCCCGGTGGAGATGCAGCAGCGGGTGTGGCCCACCGAGGAGTTCGAACTCGCGGCAAGCCGGGTGGCCGTACCCGAGCGGGCTGAGGGAGAATACGAGTCAGACCTGTTCGAGGGCGTCGACCCGTACGTCGCGCTCCCGGTCGGACCGAGCACGAGTGAGGACCCGAGATGATCACCCTGGGACCGGACGTCCAGATCCTGGCGTATCAGACCTCGATGGTCTTCGCGCAGAACCAGTCGCCGGGCACGCCCGGGTACAACGACCACCCGATGGGCCCGGAATTCGGCAAGGCCTCGCCGATCGGGATCCCCGTGGTCCTGCTCCTGCTGGTCGCGACGGTCCTTCTGATCCGCAACATGAACAAGCACATCAAGAACCTGCCCGAGACCTTCGACACCGACCACCCCGAGCCGGATCAACTGGCCGACGAGGGCACGGACCGAGCCGGCGTGGAGCGCACTCCGGACGCCGATCGCTCCTGACCTCGCTCAGTCGGGGTCAGCAGGCGCAATCGATTCCAGGGCTCGTTCTGTCCATTCCCTCAGTTCGCGCTTCTCGGATTCGTCATCGCGCAACATGCCCAATAACGTCGCTCGGCCGAGGAGTGATGAATTCAGGGCCTCGGCGACTTCACTCGGCGCCATGTCGGGGGACAACTTGCCGCTCATTCTGAGGGAATTGGACAGGTAGTTCAACCGACTACGCGAGACCGTCGTGCCCTTGAGTTCGCAATAGTCTCTAGCGGCCTTCACGATGGCGTTGTGGAACCTCGTATCGACCGGGGTGTCATGGATTCCAAGGATATCCAGGTTGTTCCGGTTCAGGGCCCGCGAAATGGACTCGATCATGTGACCGAGTTGGTCTGAGGAGACGGCTGGAGCAAACTTGTCGCGCCACTTCAGTCGGTGGACGAGAGTGGGCGCATCGTTGCTCTCAGACTCGAGGGAGGTTCCCGGCGGGATGAGATACCCAGGGGGATCGTAGTTGATCTCGTATTCAGGTACCGCGGCTTGGAGCAATGACGCGAGGGAGCCGAAGGATCCCCAGTTCTTTGCATCCCCACGATCGAAACTCGCCTGGATGTTCTGCGCGATCGACGCTAGTGCTGCAGGTTTGCTCAGCCGCGACGCGACATTCCTCGCTTCCGACACCAGAGCTTCGTCGGCGGCGGAGTTGGAAACTGTCGTGGCGTTACTCAGCCTGATTTCCTGGTTCGCGGACTTGGAGCTGCCTGAAATGATCGGGGAGGGGGACGCAATGGACACCTCGGCGAGGCGATCGAGTTCGTCACGGAGGTCTTGAGCGATGTCGTCTACGGTTGCGAGTAGATCGGCCATCCGGCGCGCGAGGGTGGTCGCAAGAGCAGGAAGCTGAACGCCCGGCTTGTATGTATCTTCGTGGGTTAGCTCACCCCATCCGTCCTGCAGCAGGGTCCTCGCTTGGATCTCCACAGTGACCGGTTCCCAATCCCCAGGAGTATGAATGAGAGTTTGTACGTTAACGTGATAAGCCCGGTATCCGGAACTCTTGGGGCTCTGGAAGTATAGCTTTTCACTGTTGGACTGAAGCGTGATCCATGTTGCCGAACTCAGATCGCTCGGTAGGTCAGTCATTATATTGCGAAGTAGTTCGAGATCACAGGTGTTGTTGCACGTGACCCGTAGTCCGACTATGTCGTCCACTGCCTCAGGAATCTCTTTCAGGGTTCGAATCCTGGCCGAGTATTTTGGCTTCTGGATTTTCGACCATAAGCTGTTCATGCCCTTCACTCGTGTTGCAGAGATGCGGAACTTTTCACGGTCTGCGTCTGACAGCTCCATCGTCAACCACTGATCGATCAGGCGCTCGACTGTTCGTAGTGCAGGTTCGAACAGCGAGAACCGTTACTTGTTGTACCATTGTTCGTATTCGTCTCGACCGAATTCAAACGCCGGACCGCCCGTTTCGCCCATGGCGCGACAATAAATGAAGAGGACCGGTTACAACGGGAAACGTAGCTTCGGCGCCGTCGGCCCAGGTGTAAAACTGGTATCGAGTTCTCGGGTTCGGTGTCGCACGTCCCGACCCCGAGAAGTCAAGGCTTCAGTAGGTCGCCCATCGGGACGAAGTCGCCGAACTCGTCGTCGTCGCTCCTCCGGCCCCGGCCCGCGTCCGCCCGGGTCGGCGCCACCGCGCCGCCGGTCACCCCGGCGAAGCGCAGCATGTAGTCGGCCAGTTCCGTACCCACGCGGTCCGCCCGCGAGGCCAGGGAGTCGCCGTCGCCCCCGGTGGCGACGGCCCCGAAATCCTCGGAGGCCGCGAACACCGAGGTCGGCACCACGTCCGCCTTGAGGTAGGCGAACATCGGGCGCAGCGCGAAGTCGATCGACAGCGAGTGCCGGACGGTGCCACCCGTCGCACCCAGTGCCACCGGGACGCCGGTCAGCGTGCCGGGGTCGATCACGTCGAAGAACGACTTGAAGAGGCCCGAGAACGACTGGTTGTACGTGGGTGTCACCGCGATCACCCCGTCCGCGCGGGCGATCTCCTCGAGTGCGGCGCGCAGTTTGTCGCCGGGGAACCGGGTGAAGGTGGCGTCCACGACCTCATGGGCGAGCCCGCGGACCTCGAGGACCGTCACGTCGACGTCCTGCCCGTGGCGCCCGAGGGCCTCACGGGTCGCCGAGGTGAGACGGTCGGCCAACATCCTGGTGCTCGACGGCACCGAGGTGCCCGCCGAGATCACCACCAGCCGCAGCGGCCGTGCGTCGGGTGCGTGGGTGGCGGTCACTTGTCGCCCCGTCCCGCCGGTGCCTGCGCGAGCCGGGACTCGGTGCGGCGGGCACGGGCCAATGATTGCTCCTGGGCGCGCTGTCCGCCCTCGACGGTCAGTCCGGTCCAATTGTCGCCGGTGCCGAACCGGTAAGCGTCCGAGTACGCGGGCGCCCCCTCGGCGGCCAGCGCGGCGTCACGTGCCGCGACACGTGCCGCGTGGGTGGGCCCGTCAGGCACGTGCGCCGGCCGCAGCGCGTCGAGTTCGCGACGCAGGACCGGGACGATCTCGGTGCCGAGGATCTCGATCTGCTCGAGCACCGTCTTACGCGGCACGCCGGCGTGATCGATGAGGAACATCTGGCGCTGGTAGTCGCCCACGTGCTCGCGCATGGTCATGTAGCGGTCGATGACCTGCTGCGGGGACCCCACCGTGAGCGGGGTCTGGGCGGTGAAGTCCTCGAGCGACGGGCCGTGGCCGTAGACCGGGGCGTTGTCGAAGTAGGGGCGGAACTCGTTGACCGCGTCCTGGCTGTTGGGGCGCGCGAAGAACTGACCGCCCAGCCCCACGATCGCCTGATCCGCGGACCCGTGACCGTAGTGCTCGTAGCGCCGTCGGTACAGCTCGACCATCTGCTTGGTGTGGCTGATCGGCCAGAAGATGTTGTTGTGGAAGAACCCGTCCCCGTAGTAGGCGGCCTGCTCGGCGATCTGCGGCGAGCGGATCGACCCGTGCCAGACGAAGGGCGCGACGCCGTCCAACGGGCGCGGGGTGGACGTGAACTGCTGGAGAGCTGTCCGGAACTTGCCCTCCCACTCCACCACGTCCTCGTGCCACAGGCGGTGGAGCAACTCGTAGTTCTCGATCGCCAACGGCAGCCCCTGTCGGATGTCCTGGCCGAACCACGGGTACACCGGGCCGGTGTTGCCGCGTCCCATGGTCAGGTCGACCCGGCCCCCGGCGAGGTGCTGCAGCATGGCGTAGTCCTCGGCGATCTTCACCGGGTCGTTGGTGGTGATGAGCGTCGTGGCGGTGGACAGGATGATGTCGGAGGTCCTCCCGGCGATGTAGCCCAGGGTGGTGGTGGGGGAGGACGTGACGAAGGGCGGGTTGTGGTGCTCGCCCAGGGCGAAGACGTCCAGGCCCACCTGTTCGGCCTGGACCGCGTACTCGACGACGGCCTCGAGGCGCTCGTGCTCGGTCGACACCTGCCCGGTGAGGGGATCAGGTGTGATGTCGGCGATGGAGAAAATCCCGAACTGCATGATGGCGAGCCTTTCAGTCTGTTGGTGCGTTCCATCCTAACTTGCTGACATGTCAAACAAAAGGGGGTCGGGGAGTATTCCGCCTCACCCTTGGCGCCTCTCGGTTCGCGAGTTCTCCTCCGCGCCGTGGCCTCGGGATGTGAGTATTCGGCGATCGCCATCACGACTGCCGCAAGGAGGCCCGGTGACCGAGTGGATCGTCCGAAGGTGGTCCCGTTTCGGCCACGACCGGGTCTATGCCGCCACGCCGGGCGGAACCGACCTCGGTTATCTCGACCTGGCGACCGGCCGCTACCACTCTGACGATCTCGCCAACCTTCCGCTGTTGCGCAAGGCGATCGAGGACCACCTGGGCGCCCGCCGGCACCGCGAATCGGCGAAGCAGTCGAGCCGACCACCATGGGTGACCGATGTTCCGTCGCCTGCGCCTGCGCCTGCGCCGTCACCGTCACCGTCCTCGTCGTCGACACCGCCGTCGTCGAAGTCGGGGCCGGTCGCGGCGGTGACCGGTCTATCGCCAACTCCGTCGCGCGAGCACACCACCGTGCCAACCACGGCATCCGGACCGAGGTGGCACGATCTCGCCGATGCTCGTGCGGGGGCGGCCGCACGCGAGCGAGCGCTCGCCGAGCGGGAGGCGCAGGGGATGGTGCGCCATGTGCTCGCCCGGTTGGTCGACGCGAAGACCGACGAGCGTGCCTGGCGTATCGGCGCGGACGGTGAGCAGGCCGTCGGCGAACAGCTGGCGGGCCTGGACGCCCGGTGGAGGATCCTGCACGCCGTACGCGTGGGGGAGCGGGGTGCCGATATCGACCACGTGGTGATCGGCCCCGGCGGCGTCTTCACCGTGAACTCCAAGAATCACCCCAAGGCGGCAATCTGGGTGGGCGGGGACACCTTCATGGTCAACGGCAGCCGGGTTCCGTACATCCGCAACAGTCGGCATGAGGCGAGGCGGGCATCCCGTCTGCTCGCGGAGCAGGTCGGCTTTCCGGTCCCGGTCGTCGGGATGATCGCGGTGGTGGGAGCTCGAGGGGGATTCACAGTGAAGACCCAGCCCGCGGACGGTGCCGTGGCAGTGGTTCAGCGTCGCCGCATCAGGCGATTCCTCACGTCGCAGCCGCAGCGACTGGGATTACGCGAGATCGACGCGATCCACGAGGTCGCCAGGCGATCCACGACGTGGCACCGCTGAACCCGGAGTCGCCCGTCAGGCGGGGTGGGTGCGGTGGGCGCCTGGTGGGTTGGTGAG